>NZ_JBCFYD010000001.1:1200000-1500000 GCF_038594945.1 Fodinibius sp. Rm-B-1B1-1 | reverse complement strand
CCGGCGACACGATGAAGCACGGTCGTACTGTAACAGTACGTGGAAAGGCTAAGCCATTGGAATCATTAACCACAAATGGTGTCAGCGAATGAATCTGAAAAAACTAATAGCACTTTGCAAACCAATTGAGGTCTCTGGTCCGGAACCTGACACCATCGGTATGCTCTGTAACGACTCTCGCAAAGTAACACCTGGTGATGTCTTTATTGCTATTGAAGGATTCCAGGCTGATGGACATACCTTTATTGATGATGCCATTGATAACGGGGCTTCGATTGTAATATCAGAAAAGCCTTTCCATACCGATAAAGAAGTTTGTGTTATCCAAGCTGAAGATACACGAGCTTTGATAGGACCATTGGCTCAAGAATTTTACGATAATCCAGCTCAAAGACTAACGATTGTTGGTATTACCGGTACAAATGGCAAAACCACCGTTGCAAACTTGGTGTACCAAAGCCTACAGAATCTTGGAGCGAACCCTTCCCTTCTGGGGACGGTTGCCAAACACATTGGTAATCAAAAAATGGATAGTACGTTGACCACCTCTGACCCTATTGAGCTTGCAGCTGATATGGCTCAAATGGTCGAAGCTGGTTCTACACACCTGGTGATGGAAGTTTCCTCACATGCTCTTGATCAACTGCGTGTTCGTGGAATTGATTTTCAAATTGCTGCCTTTACAAACCTCAGCCACGACCATCTGGATTATCACGAAGATTTAACCTCCTATGCCGAGGCAAAGAAAATATTATTTGATAACCTTGACCCCGATGCTACAGCTGTCATTAATGGTGATGATGATAAAGCCAGATTTATGGTGATGGATTGCCCAGCAAAGGTTATAGACTTCAGCTTTAAGAAAGCACTCAACGTTGATTGTCAAGTGCTTGAAAACACCATGGATGGGCTTATCATCCGTATCGATAAAACAATGGTTGAAAGCCCACTCGTTGGCATCTTCAATGCCTATAATCTGGCGCAAGCATTTATCATTTGCACAGTTATGGGATATAGTAACCAAGAAGTAAAAGAAGCCTTAGAAAATGCCCCGGGGGCAGCAGGTCGGCTCGAGCGCGTTGCTGGCTCAGAAGCAGAATACAATCCCGTTATTCTCGTGGATTATGCTCACACTCCCGATGCTTTGGAAAATGTAGCCTCTACCCTGGCTGCTGTCAAAGCTGAACAACAGCAACTCCATATTGTATTTGGATGTGGCGGGAATCGGGATAAAACAAAGCGCCCTACAATGGCGCAGATTGCCGAACAGTATGGCGATAACATAACCGTTACTTCAGACAATCCCCGGGACGAAGATCCTGATGCTATCATTGATGACATCATGAAAGGCTTCGAGAATCCCCAAAAGGTTAAGCGCATCACAGACCGCAAAAAAGCAATCGAATATGTAATAAAACATGCAGCGCCCAATACCATGATTTTAATTGCGGGCAAAGGTCACGAGACCTATCAGGAAATTAGAGGAGAGCGATTTGATTTTGATGATCGATTAATTGCTCGTAATGCATTAGGAAACCGAAATGTGAACCCTAAAAATGAGGATTCCTAATGTTATACGAACTCTTACATTGGTTGGAAGTAACCTATGAGCCACCGGGCTTTGGTGCTTTTGAATTTATCACTACGCGTGCCGCTATAGCTGCTGCTATGGCATTGTTTATCAGCATCATGATAGGCAAACGTATTATCGAATGGCTCGAAAAGATGCAGCTGCGCGAAGTCATCCGTGAAGATATTGGACTCGACACCCACTTGGGGAAGGCTCATACCCCAACTATGGGAGGACTAATCATCTTGTTGGCAATCTTGATTCCAGCCGCTTTCTGGATGAAAATGGACAGTATTTACACTTGGATGATTATTTTAGTCACACTCATTTTGGGGATCGTTGGCTTTGTAGATGATTATATCAAAGTAGTTAAAAAAGATAAATCTGGACTAAGTGGAAGGCTCAAAGTAGCCGGGCAAATATCTGTAGGATTAATGCTCGGCATCACGCTCTATTTGTGGCCCGACTTTCAGGACTTTAATACACTTTCTACCGTTCCGTTTCTGAAGAACGTAAATATCGATTACGCCATTTTAGGCGAAGCACTCGGATGGATTATATATATCCCCATGGTTGTTTTTGTGATTACTGCCGTAAGTAATGCCGTCAACTTAACCGATGGTCTTGATGGACTTGCGGCGGGTACGTCGGCCATTGCAGGACTTATTCTTGGTATTTTTGCTTATGTCTCCGGGCGAACCGACTTCTCAGATTTTCTCGATATCATTTACCTGCCGGGAGCTGGCGAACTCACCATTTTTGCAGCATCCCTGGTAGGAGCCTGCATGGGCTTTTTATGGTATAATACGCATCCCGCTTCGGTGTTTATGGGTGATACCGGATCGTTAGCCCTTGGTGGATCATTTGGCGCCATTGCATTGATGCTGCATAAAGAACTACTACTGCCCATTATCTGTGGGATATTTTTCGTAGAAACGATATCCGTAATCATCCAGACAACCTATTTCAAATATACCCGGCGAAAATATGGTGAAGGTAAGCGCGTATTTTTGATGACGCCAATCCATCACCACTTCGAAAAAAAGGGACTTCCAGAATCTAAAATCGTCGTACGTTTTTGGATTATTGCGGTACTTCTTGGAATTCTAAGCCTCTTAACTCTCAAGTTACGATGATAGATGTAGCAAATAGACATATCGTCGTTGTCGGTGCCGCCCGTAGCGGACTGGCCGCAGCATCGTTGCTTAAGCGCAAAGGGGCAGCCGTATTTGTAACTGATCACGGCCCGATTGAGGATTCTGCAAAAGAAAAATTGAGTCGCCTTAATATCAACTTTGAAGAACGCGGACATACTGAAAAGGCTAAAGGGGCAGCATTTTTAGTCATTAGTCCCGGCGTACCTACGGAAGCACCCTTAGTACAAGAATATTTAAACAACGGGAAAAAAGTATTTTCAGAAATTGAAGTGGCCAGCTGGTTTAACAAAAGCCCCATTGTGGCCGTAACTGGTAGTAACGGAAAAACAACAGTCACAAATTGGCTTGATCACACTTGGAAAAAAGCCGGCCGTAAACATGTAACCGCTGGCAATATCGGGTATGCATTTTCTGATACTGTGGACAGCACTACTAACGATGGTGAGGCGCTGTTAGAAGTAAGCAGTTTTCAGCTGGATCACATTGCTACTTTTAAACCGCATATCAGTCTGTTACTGAATATTACCGCTGATCATCTGGATCGCTATGACGAGGATTTTTCGAAATATGCAGCTTCAAAATTTCGCATTACCGAAAACCAAACTACAGACGATTGGTTTATTTACAACTACGATGATCCTACGATTACAAACCATGTATCATCACTGAAAAAAAAAGAAAATGGACCACGTCTCTTGGCTTTCTCGAACAAGCAGGAGATTCAAGAAGAAGACGGAGCATTTGTTCGAGACCAAAACATCATCCTAAAAATAGACCAACAGGAAGAGGTGCTCATGCCAACTAATGATGTACGACTTTCAGGTAAACACAATTTAAATAACGGGCTGGCAACAGCTCTTGCGGCCCGGGCTTCTGAAATCAAAAGTGATATTATTCGCGAAAGTCTGCGCACGTTCGAAGGAGTTGAACATCGCCTCGAACAAGTGCGAACAGTGAATGGAGTGAAGTATATCAACGATAGTAAAGCCACGAATATAAATGCAGTTTGGTATGCGCTGGATAGCTTTGATGTACCTCTAACCCTGATTTTAGGCGGACGTGATAAAGGAAATGATTACTCGGAATTGGTAGGCCAGATCCGCGAAAAAGTACATACGGTTATTGCGATTGGAGAAGCAAAACCCATGATTGAAGAGCAACTAAAATCGATAGTTCCGCACTTTAAAACGGCAAAAACCATGAATGATGCAGTACGATCTGCTAAAGAGGGAGCAAAGCGCGGCGAGGTAGTTTTGCTAAGCCCCGCCTGCTCTTCATTTGATATGTATGATAACTACGAACATCGAGGTAATGAATTTAAAAAAGCAGTAAATCGACTTTAATAACTCAGCCTTGAGTTTTCAGTTATCTGCTCATTATCAGATAGCTGAAAGCTGAAGACTGAAAACAGAAATTATGCTATACACAACGCCAAAAAATAACATATCATCGATACTGGGCACCAGCCCGGACGACATCGATACACCCAAGCAGGGTAGTGATCGTTTCTTGCTGGTATCGGTAATACTGCTGATGATTTTCGGCATGCTGGCGGTGTATTCGTCTATTGCCTTTTTTGCGGAGACGAAACATACCACTGCAGGCAGCCTTGTAGTAGGGCATGCCGTAAAAGTGGGTATTGCCTTTCTGGCTATGCTTATTGTTTCAAAAATTGACTATCATCTGCTGGCTAAATTTAGCCGACTGGGCGTTATTGTCAGCTGGATACTCCTGATTATAGTTCTTGGATTTGGGAATGAAGTATTTGGAGCAAAACGATCTTTAAATATTGGAGGATTTTCATTCCAGCCAGCGTCATTTGCAATCCCCACCCTGTTAATTCATATCTCAGTTTTATTAGAGCGAAAACAGGATTATATCAAAGACTTTAAACGCGCCTTCTTGCCCATCATGTTTTGGGTGATTATCACCTGTGGACTTATTGGTATCGAGGATTTTAGTAGTGCAGCACTACTCTTTGCACTTTCACTATTGGTGATGTTTGTGGGTCGAGTCAGTATGACGCAGTTGAGTACCCTGGTATTGATTGGCCTGCTTGGCGCCAGTGCCTTTGTGTGGCAATCCCCAGAACGCCAGAGCCGAATTGACCAATATGTAGATCAAATTGTTGATATCAACAGCACGGAATTTAACGTCAGTGAAGGATATCAGGCACAACAAGCTCATATTGCCATTGCGCAAGGTGAACTATTCGGAGTAGGAATCGGAAAAAGTACACAACGCAATTTCCTGCCAGCTCCTTATAATGATTTCATCTTTGCCATCATCGCTGAAGAGTATGGCCTTGTAGGTTCTGGGCTGGTTATTCTGATATTCACTGTTATCCTATTCCGCGGCATCGCGAAAATTGCCAAAAATGCCCCGGATATCATGGGAATGCTCATCGCCGTGGGCTGTACCCTAACTATTGTTCTATATGGATTTATTAATGCCGGCGTAGCAAGTGGATTGCTGCCCGTTACTGGTCTGCCTATGCCATTTGTGAGTTACGGAGGTACCAACATTCTCTTTGCAGGCATTATGATAGGTATCCTAATGAATATTTCGAAATACGACAGTAGCAAAAAAGCGGTGTTTTATGCATAGCGCTGCAACAAAGAACATATCATCGCACGACGGTCCAGACTCCGCTGCTATGGGTGCTGTTAAAGTACTCATAGCAGCCGGGGGTACTGGCGGTCATGTATACCCGGCCATCGCTATTGCTGATGCGCTACAAGATTCTCGTGCCGATACGGAAATACTCTTTGTGGGTACTAAAAGTCACATGGAATGGGAAGTCGTTGCCAAGGCTGGTTATGATATTACCAGCATCTGGATTAGCGGATTTCATCGCCGATTTACGCTTAAGAACCTGCTATTCCCAATAAAACTGGGAACAAGTATTGTTCAAAGCTTTGCGACTGTCAAAAAGTATAACCCTGATGTGGTTATCTCTTGCGGCGGTTATGTGGCTGGACCCGTCGGATGGGTTGCCGGTAAAATGGGTATCCCATTGATTATCCAAGAGCAAAATAGTTATCCCGGCGTAACCAATCGCATACTGGGGAAAAAAGCCGTACGCATTTTTACGGCCTTTGCTGATGCTGAAAAATATTTTCCGACAGATAAGGTAAAGTTAGCCGGAAATCCTACAAGAAAATCGTTGAGTATAAAAGATCGTAATGAAGCCTTACAAACGTTTGAGTTCAACAGTGATAAAAAGACGCTTCTCATCTTAGGTGGAAGTGGTGGTGCCAAAAGCATCAATGAGGCGATGCAGCAGAATATAAACAGGCTGCATAATGAATTGGATCTACAGATTATTTGGCAATGCGGAAAACGATATTTCGATAAGCTTAATAGTAAAATCGATACAACAGCTTTTAGCCATTTACGACTCAAGGATTTTATCCACGATATGCCAGCTGCTTATGCAGCGGCAGATTTAGTAATAAGTCGTGCCGGGGCCCTCTCCTGTTCGGAGCTGGCTCTAACGGGCAAGCCAAGCATCTTGGTCCCTTCGCCAAATGTAGCCGGTGACCATCAAACAAAAAATGCACGTTCAATGGTGGAAAATGGAGCTGCCGAATTACTGACTGACGATGAGTTAAATGATAAGCTGATAAATACAGTCAAAGAAATCATTAATAATGATCAAAAACTGGATAGTATGAACAAGGCTGCAAAGCAATTAGCGCGACCCGATGCAGCCAATGAAATCGCAACTGAAATCGTAGAATTGGTTAAATCAAAATAACTACGGTGTCATGCTGAACTTGTTTCAGCATCTAATAAAACGATGTTGAAGATCCTGAAATGAATTCAGGATGACACAGTTACAAAGTGATAAGACAAAAGATGAGTAAAAAAATACAAACACAACCTATTTTCGGGCGCACCCGCCATATCCACATGGTTGGTATTGGTGGCATCGGTATGAGTGGCATGGCTGAGATCCTGCTTCAAAAAGACTACAAAGTAACTGGCTCGGATGCCAACATGGGAGAAACGATTGAGCGTCTGCAAGAGCTCGGTGCTGATATTTCTATCGGCCACAATGCCCAAAATATCGAAGGCGCCGATGTAGTTGTGTTCACCAGTGCCGTGCAAGCCGAAGAAAATATTGAAACCAAGGCCGCACTGGAACAAGGTATTCCCGTTATCAAACGGGCCGAAATGCTGGCCGAACTGATGCGCATGAAGTATGGCGTAGGAGTAGCAGGAACCCACGGCAAAACAACGACTACGACTATGATTGGGCACGTGATCCAGGATGGCAGCTTTGATCCCACTATCATGGTTGGCGGCAAAGTGCACAGTTTTTCCAAGACCAATGCCGTAGTTGGTAAAGGTGATATTATCGTGGTTGAAGCCGATGAGTTTGACCGCACCTTTTTGCGGCTTACGCCAAGTTTGGGGGTTATTACAAATATTGAGGCCGAACATCTGGATATATATGACAACTTAGAGGATGTAAAGGATGCCTTTATCGAATTTGCCAACAAAGTTCCCTTTTACGGGGCCGTAGCACTTTGCCTTGATGATCCGAATGTACGGAGTATTATTCCATCGATAGAACGTCGCACAATCACTTATGGATTAACGCCACAAGCCCAGGTGCGTGCCGTTGATATTGAGGTAGATCATTTTACCAGCACCTTTACCGTAATTAATGAAGGCGAAGAACTTGGTCAAATCAACTTGGAGGCACCCGGCGAACACAATGTGAAAAATGCCTTAGCTGCTGTAGCTGTAGGACTTGAACTGGATATCGATTTCGAAGAGATAAAGTCCGGTCTGGAACGCTTTCAAGGAGTATTTCGACGTTTCCAGCTTAAAACAGAAACCGATGATGTGATGGTGATCGATGATTATGCGCATCATCCAACGGAAGTACAGGCTACGCTTGATGCGGCTCGCAAAGGATGGAAAGACCGTCGCATTATTGCGGTATTTCAGCCACATTTGTATTCGCGAACGCAAGAACTCTACAAAGAATTTGGAACTTCTTTTTTCGATGCCGAGGTGTGCGTTATTACAGATGTGTATCCATCACGCGAAGAACCCATCGAAGGTGTGACTGGAAAATTGATTGCCGACGTCGCCAAGGAATATGGCCACAGAAAGGTGCATTATGTAGAGGATAAAACCGGATTGCCGGACAAGCTTGAAGAAATTGTTGAACCGGGTGATGTAATCATTACGATGGGCGCCGGAGATATTTATAAATATGGAGAAGAATTTGTTGAAAAACTGGAAGCAGGAATATCAAAATTGAAATAAAAAAACTGAGCTAAATCGAAATAATTAACGTGTCATGCTGAACTTGTTTCAGCATCCATGATAGAAAAATAATTGCACCAGATCCTGAAACGAATTCAGGATGACATGAAGTAGAATAAATGACTAAAAACAAGCAACATACTAAATCCCAAAACAGCACAAGCGCCTGGCCGTGGATTGCCGGTGCGGTATTAGTGTTGGGACTGGCTATTGTTGGAGGACTTTATTGGAGCTCAACAATGAAGGTTGAGCAGGTACAGTTTTCAGGGAATCATTTTGTATCCGAAAAGGACCTGAAACTTATTGATGTACCTACCGGCATGCACCCTGACAGTATGGACTTCGGTGCTATCAGAAATGATTTTGAAAAGCTTGCTTACGTCAAACATGCCGACATCAGTGTAGCGCCAAATGGGAAAATGAGTATCGGCATTAACGAACGTGAACCAATTGCTCTGCTTGTTGACGGCAGCAAAAAAATCTATGTGGATAACGAAGGTATTCGACTGCCAATAGTACCTGGCAAGGCGGTGGATGTCCCCATTTTGTATGGGTTTTCGGCAGCCCCCATGCAGGATACGTTAAATAACGAAGCCTTTGGGACCGTTTCGGAATTTTTAAACTCGGTGCGTCAAAGTGATGTTTCGGATGCTACCATTAGTGAAATAGCATGGACATCCTCAAACGAAGGCATTGTCGCACTGACAAGCCAAAATGGTGTAAAACTGATTTTTGGGAAAGGAGATTTTAAGAATCGACTTCGCAACTGGGAAGCATTTTATGGCGAAGTCATCAAAAAGAAAGGTATTGAAAAGATGCGTTCTGTTGACCTTCGATTTGAGGGACAGATTGTAACTCGTGAACAATAAAACATGAATTAAAATAAGAACTACGGTGTCATTCTGAACTCGTTTCAGAATCTAACAAACGAAATGTGTAAAGGTGCTGAAACCCCGAAGAATCGGGACACAACAAGTTCAGCATGACATGATGACTAAATAAATCACATAACAGTACGTGAATAACATTATGGAAGAACAAGAAGACAGAATTGTCGTTGGTCTGGATATCGGTACTACAAAAGTATGCGCCATTGTCGCGTCTATCGATCCACAAGATAGAATCCATATTCTGGGCGTGGGTAAGGCGCCGAGTGACGGGCTCAATCGCGGGGTAGTTGTCAACATCGACAAAACCGTTAATGCCATTCAAACGGCTGTTGAACAAGCTCAGCTGGCATCTGGCATCGAAGTCAATTCAGTAAATGTCGGAATTGCTGGTGACCATATCCGTAGTATGCGCAGCAAAGGGGTCATCACAATCAACAACCGTGATAATGAGATTACTGTTGATGATGTTGAACGCCTGCTTGAAGATTGTCAGCGCATTATGCTGCCGACTGACCAGCAGATTATTCACGTAATTCCACAAGAATTTGTCGTTGACGGACAGGATGGCATCCAAGATCCTGTCGGTATGAGTGGCATGCGTATGGAGGCCGAAGTCCACATTATTACCGGACTTGTTTCCGCTGCCAAAAATATCTACCGATGCGTTGAGCGTGCTGGTTATCAGGTGGCCGATATCATCCTTGAACCACTTGCCTCTTCCTATTCCGTACTCGATGAAGAAGAGAAAGAAGCCGGCGTTGTGCTGGTGGATATCGGAGGCGGTACTACAGACGTGGCAATCTTCCAGGATAACACGATCCGTCATACAGCTGTTATCGCCATTGCCGGTAAAAAGGTTACTGATGATATCCGTGTAGGATTAAGCGTGTTGGATGACCAAGCCGAAAAACTTAAGCGTGAACACGGAGAAGCTTATGTGGATATGATTGAAGAAGACGAGGCCATTACTGTACCTGGCATTGCAGGACGTCCACCCAAAGAAATTACCAAAAGTATTCTGGCAAAAATCATCCAGGCGCGCATGGAAGAGATCCTGGAGATCGTAGCCATCGAAGTAAAACGCAGTGGCTATGCCGATTCGCTCAGTGCTGGTGTAGTACTTAGCGGCGGTGGTTCGCTGATTAAGAATGTATGTCCACTGGCCAACGAAATTTTGGGCATGGACGCCAAGATCGGCAAGCCAATTGGCCTGAGCGGCGGACTTATTGAAGAAGTTAATAATCCAATTTATGCAACAGGTGTCGGACTGGTTATGCATGCTATTAAAACTGGTTCCGGACCTACAAATCAGGCTATCGTCCCGTCATCCACCAAGGGATCAAGCGTGGAAAAGGTAATGAATCGTATTGCCGAACGGATGAAGAGCTGGTTCAAAGAACTTTAAAAAATATGCCGGCAGCCATATCTGCTGTCACAAAGAGAAAAACATATAGCAATCAAATAGCAATAAATAGTACACAGCAATCAAAAAAAGGAGTAAATATTATGTCTAACCTAAACTCTCGTTTTAGTTTTGACATCGACGGTCAAGACAATGCGAAAATAAAAGTGATAGGTGTTGGAGGCGGCGGAGGCAATGCCGTTAACAACATGATCGAGAAAGGCCTGACCAGTGTGGAGTACATCGCTCTTAACACCGATGCACAGGCACTAAAAAACAGCATGGCAGATCTGACCATCCAAGTGGGAGCAAACCTCACGAATGGACTTGGCGCCGGAGCACGTCCTGAGATTGGCAGAGAAGCCGTGGAAGAAAATCGACACGAAATTGAAGAAGCGATCGAAGGCGCGGATATGGTCTTCGTTACGGCTGGAATGGGCGGTGGTACCGGAACAGGGGGCGCTCCCGTTGTATCAGGTATTGCCAAACGCAAAGGCATTTTGACGGTTGGAATTGTGACTACGCCTTTCGATTGTGAAGGGCCCAAGCGAATGAAGTATGCCCTTGAAGGCATTACGGAACTCAAGAAAAACAGTGACACCGTAATTGTCATCCCCAATGAACGCCTGATGGATATTGCGGATGAAGATACGACGCTCTTGGAGGCTTTTGAACAGGCCAACCAAGTGCTCTATAATGCGACACGTGGTATCTCGGATCTCATCCTGATGCCTGGTCTTATCAACCTTGACTTTGCTGATGTACGCACAACCATGCTCGATGGTGGAGCTGCTATCATGGGTGCAGCCAATGCTACAGGAGAAGACCGAGCTGAAATTGCAGCGCGCGAAGCTATTAATTCTCCCCTGTTAGATGGGGTTAGCATTAATGGGGCGCGCAATGTGCTGGTCAATATTTCATCGGGTGCCGATCTCGGAATGAAAGAAACCAATACAGCCACGAGTATCATCCAGCAAGAGGCCGGCGAAAATGCCGAGATCATTCTGGGTACTGTACTTGATGAGAGCTTCGATGGTGAACTCCGCGTTACTGTTATTGCCACGGGGTTCGATCTGGCTGAAAGCAGTAAGGAAGCACGGGTTGCTCCAAATTCGCAAAAGAACCAACAGAAGAAAGAGGCAAAATCTGATGATTTAGATATGCCCAAGGCCAGTGACGTTACGGGACACAGCCGTTACTCTGCTACCAATGAACCATTTTATAAAGGTGAAAAGAACCTTAAGCAGATGGATCAACCGGCGTTCCATCGTCGTGGACTTAAAAATGTAAGCCCAATGAATAAGGATGAAGAGCAACAAAACAAGAACCAAAATGAAATGCAGGACGAGCAGGAAAAAAGCAATGAGTTGCTCAATAATCGCCGTGAACGAATCGACAAAACCGATTCCGATCAACCGGCATTCCTGCGCAAAATCATGGATTAAGACCGCTGATTACTATCCGGTTTAGATTGCTATGTACATAACGGAATGACCAACGTTAGTTGAACTCATTCCAATCCCTTTACTCTGGGATTTTGATTGCTATAAATTATGAAAGGAGTCCTTTGATCGGGACTCCTTTTTTTTATTCTGTCTAAAAAACTTCAACAATCAATTTTAAAGCCATCGCAACCGCCAAAAGGGAAAAAGCATATTGCAAATAACGGCGATTTATTTTCAGATTGAATAAAGCTCCCAGAAAACCTCCCAACAGACCTCCAACAGCCAATGGAAATGCCGCTCCAAAATCTACATAACCCCAGTGGAATGAGGAAAGCGTACCAATATCATTGCCTGTCAATCCAAGCTGTATCCATCCTGATAGTGAAATTAATACGATAGCCAATGAAGAGATACTAACCGAGCGGGCGAAGTTTTTTTTGAACAGAAGATTCATCAATGGCACCATTACGCCACCGCCACCAATACCGGCCAGGGCTGCAACAAATCCACCGAGACCACCTGTTACCAAAGACTGTGGCAACGTCATTTCATCATCATTTTGCTCAAGATCATTTTGCGATCTCGAACCCCGCCGATAAAACATATATGCCACGTAAATTAACAACAGACTAAAAAAGATAACGAACTCCTGCTGGCTATAATATGGAGATGTGATCACCAACTTACCCAGATACACACCTCCGGCTCCCATGAGTCCTACTTTGATGCCATCCCACCAGTAAAAATTCTGCTGCTGAAATTGTCGGACCGAACTCCCAAAAGCGGCAATAAACGTACAGAAAAGCGAACTTCCAATCGTTAAGACCACCGGATTTTCTATACCCGCATCATTAAATACGATAAACAGAATAGGGGTAAAAAGAATCCCACCCCCTAACCCAAAAAGTCCGGCTACTATTCCTGCAACAACGCCCAATAATAAAAGGATTACTATTTCCATCAGATACTGAACTCTCCTTGCATTACAGTACAGGTTTCTCCGGCTATTTCCACCCTACTTTCTTTATGATGACAATATACTGTGCCCCCTCTTTTAGAAACTTGTCGGCCGACCAACGTTTCTCTATCAAGCCTTTTACTCCAATAAGGTGTCAACATGGTATGCGCCGAGCCCGTCACCGGATCTTCATCAACGCCAGCCGCCGGGGCAAAAAAACGAGATACAAAATCGTATTCGTCGCTTGGAGCCGTAACAATAATACCACGCACATCGGCTTTAGCCAACGCTCGGATATCAGGATCTAAACTTCGAACTTGTTCTTCATTATCAACCACATACAAATAATCAGTATCCCGATAGAGCTCATTGGCAGAAATACCTACTGCTTTCTCTAAAAATGATGGTGTTTCGGCTTTATTTAGTTGAGCCGTCGGAAAATTCATTACCAGTCTATCATCTTCCTCCTGCACGTTTAGTTCACCACTGTTGGAATCAAACCGGATCGTTTTCTGATCGTAATTAAGATGCTCGAAAAGTACATGCGCCGAAGCCAGTGTGGCATGTCCACATAAATCTACTTCGGTTGTAGGCGTAAACCACCGTAGCCGATAGCCCTCATCCTGCTCAACAAAAAAAGCTGTTTCGGAAAGGTTATTTTCCATGGCAATCTGTTGCATCAGATCATCGGTCAGCCATTCATCCAGCGGACAAACAGCAGCAGGATTACCTTCGAAGGGGTTCGAAGCAAAAGCATCAACTTGGTAAATGGGTAATTTCATGAGATTAATAAGAATCTACATTTAGTTATCAAAAATTTCCCTCAAGGGGATTTACTCTGTGGAATTAACAATAATTTTGCTCTTTTCAAATTCATCATTTCCGCAACAAGAAGCTTATATTACGAACTATCTAAAACTATCAATCTACTTATACATTTACAGATCCTGATCCTGAACTACTTTCGGGACTGGATGACACGAGCCAGAAAACAAATATGCACTTATTCCCGGAACACCTGAGCGATAAAATTGGATTTGAGTCGATTCGAAAAGCTACACTCAAAAAAGCACAATCTGAGATGGCTCGTAATCAGCTCAATACCATGATGCCATTTTCAGATCGAGATGTTATTGAGCGACGACTGCAGCAAACCAAGGAAATGATGGATCTGCTGCTCAACGACTCGGCCTTCCCTCTTCGGAACCTGCACGACGTCCGTGATTACCTCGAAAAGGCTCGTCCCCAAAATAGCATTATTCCACTGCAGGCTTTTGTGGAAATCCTGGAACTTAGTATTACAGCCCGAATTGTAAAATCGTTTATCAATCAGCGTGAAGAACACTACCCGACCCTTAAAGACATAGCAGTAGGACTCATTCCGCTAAAAGATCTGGAAGACACCTTACAGGATGTCCTTACTGAAAACGGTGAGCTCCGCAGTGATGCCAGTCCCAAGCTCCAAAGTATCCGAAACAAAATTAACAAGCGTCGCAACGATCTTCGCACAACCATTAATCGGGTGATGGGACGTCTATCAAAAGAAGGAATGACGTCTGATGAGGGAGCCACGATCCGTAACGGACGCATGGTAATTCCCGTGCAGGCCGAATACAAACGCAAGGTCAAGGGCTTTGTGCATGATGTCTCTTCATCAGGACAAACGGTATATGTAGAACCGGTGGATGCGCTTGAAATTAATAACGAAATTCGTGAGTTGGAATCCGAAGAGAAACAAGAGATCGATCGTATTCTGCGTGAGCTCACCACTCATGTTCGCAAAAATCGCGATTCCATCCGCCAAAACCTGGAAACCCTTACTACCTTTGATGTTATCTCCGCAAAAGCGCGGCTTAGTATTGAGTTGGATGGATTTGTGCCCGTAATATCAGAAACACCACACCTGTATCTAAAAGAAGCATATAACCCACTCCTGTTGCTTAAAAATTTATCCCTTTCCGAAGGCCAACAGGAAAAAGTGGTACCGTTGGATATGGAATTGACTAAAGATGAGCGATGCTTGGTCATAACGGGTCCCAATGCGGGTGGGAAATCGGTTGCGCTTAAAACGTTGGGACTATGCTGTATGATGATTCAATCCGGCTTTGCTATTCCGGCCCGGGACAGTTCCGAGCTCCCTATCTTCGAAAGCATTTTTGTTGATATGGGCGATGACCAATCCATTGAAAATGATTTAAGCACCTTTTCGTCACGACTCGAATGGATGAAGCATACGCTGGCAAATGCTGATGAGGATAGCTTGGTGCTAATCGACGAGGCCGCGGCCGGAACTGATCCCGAGGAAGGGGGAGCGCTGTTTCAATCCCTCATCGAAATTCTAATGGCGCGTAATACCAAAACCTTAGTGACTACGCACCATGGATCGCTCAAAGTCTTTGCCCATGATCACGAATACGCCGTGAATGGCTCAATGGAATTTGATCAGGATACTTTGTCTCCAACTTATCGTTTTAAAAAAGGCGTACCGGGTAGCAGCTATGCTTTTGAAATTGCCGAGCGGATGAATCTCCAAAGTGTATTGCTGTCCAGTGCTCGCACGTTACTTGGCGAATCAAAAAGTAATATGGAAACGCTCATCAGTGAGCTGGAAGCTAAGACCCAAGAAGCTGAAGAGCTCAAAGAAAAATATGACGAGCTTCAATCCCACACCCAGAAAGAGCGAAATCGTTATGAAGAAAAGCGCTCCGCCCTTGAAAAAGAGAAAGAAGAAATTCGAGAGAAAGCACTGAAAGAGGCCAAAGAAATTATGGACTCCGCCAACCGGAAAATTGAGGAAGCCGTGGAGCGCATTGTTGAAAAAGGCCAGAAAGATGATGAAGCCATTAAAGAGGCACGCAAAGAAGTTGAAGCCCACCGCCAAAAGGTAGAATCGGATTTACACGAACTGGAAGAAGAGCAACAAGAGCAGTATCAGGATTCCTCAGAAAAGCCTAAGGTTGGTGACCTTGTCCGTCTTAAAGATGCAAACACAACGGGTGAGCTCAAAGAAGTAAACGGCAATAAGGCAGTTATTTCTGCAGGTGGACTGCGGGTAAAAACGAAGTACAATAAGCTCATTAAAGTGGAAGATGCCTCGGATCGAAAGCCGAAAAAACAAAAGGTGAAAGTGAACTTTGAGGATGGCAGTCGGTTTAAAATGGTAAAACCCCAACTCAGCATCCGAGGCATGCGTGGTGATGCTGCTATGAAGAAAGTACAACGTTATATTGATGATGCCGTTGCAGCCGGACGGAGTGACGTGCAGATTATCCACGGCAAAGGCGAAGGCATCCTAAAAAAGTTGGTGCACGAATATCTAAATAAGCGAAATGAAGTTAAGGGATACGAGATGGCGCCAATCTCTCAAGGCGGTGCCGGTTGTACAATAGTGAGATTTAAGTGATTACAAACCTTCAAATTGACCTACCCTTAGTGAAAACCCAATTCCACCAAACGGCTGCTCTGTATTAACATTTGCGAAACCATAAATTCCTAAAGCCATAAAAGATATAGGTTGCCATGAAAGTTGCCCTCTTAATGGAAAGCCAATACTTGTATCCACTGACTTTTTTGTTCCTTTACCAAGCAAATCAGAATATCCACTTCCTCCTATTACTGCTACTCCCGTCCCAGCAGAAAGATAAAAAGCACGATAACTCATACTTCGCCCATAGATCAAGGCTATATCCCAAGTCTCTGCTCCAAAGTCAAAATCTGTACTTGTAGTACTTATTGAAAAAAGATGGTTATTATAATCAGCCATTAGTCCTGCCTGTAAACCTGTCCCCAAGGTAGTAAGTGAAGGACCGCCCTCCACCCAATAGTTTACATCGGAATCACCTTTTTGAACTGACTGGCTATAGCTATTTGAAACACCTGTCATAAATATGAAAGATAACAAGATAAAAATGGATCGTAATCTTACTATAGGAAATTGATCAAACCTGAAAATCATATCTTAAAACCTTGTATTTACAACATTCGCAAAATCAGAACCAAAGGTATATGAAAGGGAAATAGCCCCGTAAATTGAATAATCAGTAGCCAACTCTTTTTGTTGTAAAAGTACATCCTCAATAGATGTATCACCTTTTGGCAGTGAAAGCTGATCTTGAATCATTTCAATACGAGTGTAGAAACTAAGTGAGAGCCCTTCTGTTAATCGAACAGAAATATCCCCAAACATTTCTGTCCGACGTTGGCTAAAGTCATGAAAATAATGAGAGCCTTCAACTCCACCTTGAATCTGGCCCCATGGCTGTTTTATGCGAACAGAAGCTGATAACTCTTGATTTAACAAATTCTCAGTATACTGTTTATAAATCGTCTGCTCATAATAATCAGCATAAACATATCCTACCCGATACGTGAAAGTAAATGATTTTCGCGTTGCCTGTTGGTAGGGAAATATATTGTATTCAATCCCTGGTGTTAATCGAAATCGATGTCGATAATTACGATCATTTCGGGTTAGATAATCACTGAAAACTCCTAAAGACCAATGATCATTAAGGCTCTTGATAACATAACTATTAATTCCATGTCTGTGCCGTCTACTTGTTATGGGAGCGTCTTCTCCCTCCTGATCTATTTCATCATATTCATAATTAAAGTACGGTCGAAACCTGATTTTCCACTCATCAGTTACATGATCAGCATAAAATCCCCACCTTGAATCAAACTCCTTTTGGTTCGACTCTAAATCTAACCGCAGACTTCCAGCATAAACCCTAAATACCCAGTAATTCCAAGGATCATTTATTTCTGAGTCAGTACGTTGATTAGATTCACTCCCGAGATATTCAAGTTGATACATTGATGGGTCAGAAACTTGTATTACATATCCCACAAGCCCTATTTTTATAACCTCATTTAACCCCTCCCTTCTTTCATCAGCAGAAGCTTCACGGCCTACATCATGATTTAATGTATATTTAATGCCGTTGAAATCGCCATAACCAATAAAAGTCAGTTCGTATCGCCGACCGCCACTCCCTGTATTTTCATAGGTTATAAAGAGGTGAATATCTGCCGGCTTCGGATCTCTTACATAATTGACAAACTTAATTTGACGACGTATGTGATTATAATCGCAAGATTGGCAATCTATATAAACACTAAGCTCTGATGATCTGCTATTATCAAGCGTATCCTGTTGGTCTTGAGCACCCACAGCCGAAGAAATAGCAACAAAAATAAATAATAGTCCCATCCAAAACTTTCCTTTCTGACTACATAAGCAAAGAGAAGAAAAAAGGTTGTACTGGTTTTCCAAACTCTTTGTATTCGCTGTAATCATCCTATAATTCTCCATCAATTTACCCCAAAAAAACCGCTCTTTATTTTTGAAAAATCCCTAACTTAAAACAAATAAAATACAGGCAGGCAGATGGTAATAAACAAATTAGGACTAATCATCATTAATAAAATATTAATACATTTATCCTCTGCTATTAATATATTTTTACAACCAGCAAAAATTACTGATCATTATTTTATCTTTTGGTCAGTTTTATTTTGCTCTCTTTCTGAAATAAAGACTTTTCAAATAATTTATCTATTACTTGAATAATCATTCCTTTTTAATAATCTCTAAAATAGAATCCCAGCTGCCTTCGGCCTGTTGATCAACTTCAATACCTTCGGTCGCTAATTTGTCAGTTACCGCCTGATCCCCAGAAATTACCATAGCATCCTCATAATTGGCATTGGGGAAGGCCGCCAACGTACGATTAACGGAACGACGAGAATGAAAAATAATGAACTCTGGCTGATGAGCGGCAAAATCTTTGCGATACTCTTCTAAATTCAACTCTTCCGGCCCCTCCAAAGTAAACAAAACCAATTCATCCACTTCGATATCCAACTCTCGAAGCAATGCCGGCAGGTCTTCTGCGGTTTTATCCCCACAGGGATACAACGTTTTACCAATGCGTTTTATACGAAGCATAAATTCGAGCAGATTAATCGCCTCCCCATCAGCGTGTGGATGTACCGCAGGAATGCCCTGTTCTTCGAGGTAACTTGCTGTATGCTGATCAAGTGCCAGATTCAACTGGTTTCTCGCCTCTTTTATTTTATCAAATTCCTGTAACCACTCAATCCAGAATTGTGCATTCCGCTTACTGCCATGTACGATATTTTCATACTCTTCTAAATTCTCCAACGCATCCAAGATATCTCCATTGTCTTCCAGCGACTGATATCGCTCTAACGGATAATGCAATACCGAAACGGGTTGCTCTTCAAGCTTTGACCGAAACACTTCGGTGTCTTCGTGTGCTGCGGTAAGTAAAACAGAATGACTCATAAAATCTAAATACGAATTTTTATTTACACTTAAATAAGTATCACGTAGAGACGCGAAGGATATCTCTTAAAACATATAGCCTACGCCAATGTAAATTCGGGTAACATCTTCCGAAAAACCCATTTCTCCGCGCAGTATAAAATCAGGATTTAGGATTGACATCGCACCGCCAAACCCTACCGTTTGGTGATATCTCTCAAACAGATCATTGGCATCATCCGTTTCGGTAAATACCCGTCCCGTATCAGTAAAAAGTTGTCCGCCAAATTTGAGACCATAAAAATCAGGAAATTTTAGCAACCAAGTACGTAATTCCAGCGTGTAAGCAACCGAAGTATTGCCCTTAAATCTGTTGAGAGGATATCCTCGAAGTGTGTTTTTGTTTCCAAGCGTTGACATTTCCCAATAGGGAATATCGCCTTCGGCGTGACGTGCTTCAAAGCGATTGGCGACCGTTAAAAAATTAAAAAGATAAAAATACTGACGTAATTCCAATCGCGCCGTTGCCAAACCGTAATTACTGATCAAATTGGGGGCGCCCCGTAACTCCAACTCTAAACGATTTCCACGACGGGGATCAAATTCACTATTACGATTCTCCCAAACCAATCCCGTATTTATATTATTCGTCCAGCCACCATCGCTCCCCACAGGCATTGCCTGTACAAATGAAGATTGCTGCTGTCGCACATATGGGATATGATATTCAGTAGCTGCCCCAAATTGCAGGTCCAGCTGACTTCGACCCTGTTCATATATTGGCTTCCTAAACCTGTAATCAAAACTAAATCCAATGGAGCGGAAAAAATAATATTCATTATCCCATTGTTGATCACTAAAAGTCGTCTCATTTCCTATACCAAAAAACTGATCTTGGGTGTAACGATAAAAGTAAAAATTAGCAATTGATCGAAGATCACGTCCAAACGTTTTTGTTTGCTCGTATGTAGCTTCTACCTCAACAAATCCCTTAGTTGTCGCAATAGCCGAACTCTCAAATAAATTGTTAAACGGAGCTACATTGCCGCGATAATCATAACGACTGTAAATCAGCCCACCCAATAGACCTTCATTCGAACTGTATCCAATGGCCGGTACCAAAGCTGTTGAAACAGAATCCTGTCCCACCTGGGGATTCATCATTTGCGCCATTACAGCTGATGACAGGCTACATAAAAAAAGAAGAATGAATAAAAAGTAACGAATCAAAATGGCTGTTTTATGATTGTAGATGACCTTCTTCCTCCAATATTTCCAACGTATCAACAGCATGACGCAAGTGCGGAATTACGATACTGCCCCCCACCACTAAAGCCACATTCATAGCATCAACAATTTCATCTTTGGAATATCCACTTTTAGCACACTCCTCCAAATGATAATCAATACAATCATTACATCGCATCACGGCTGATGCTACTAAACCTAACAACTCTTTCGTTTGTGCAGGCAAAGCACCGTCTTTGTAAGTATTATTATCGAGATTGAAAAAGCGTTTAATTCCAAGATGATCTAAGTCAAAAACTTTTTCGTTAGCCTCTTCGCGTTCTTTTCGAAATTTCTCTAACCGGTTATTTTCAATTTTGCTCATCCTTTTACTACATTCTTATTTGAAAAAAGACCTGTTAAAATACCACATATTCTCAGGAAGTTTAATCAAAATTTTAAACAGTCGGCTAAGATTCTATAAATACTGTGAGTCGCAAGAAATCGTCCCCAAAACATAAGTTAGCTGTACTGGGTGATAGTATAAGCCAAGGATTTCAAAACGGTGGTATCTATCGCACCGATCTGAACTTTCCCAACTTTTTACGCCAATCCTGGGAACCGGACGCCACGTTCGAGCAACCTCTTTTTACTGCCCAAGCAGGAATTCCACTAAACCTGGAGGTACTGGCACGTGGGCTTTCGGATGAATTTGGGGATTCGATTGAGTGGAATGAATATCTGCCAGCCCTAAACCATCTTTACTCAACCCTTCGAAGAGTAAAACGATACTGGGAAGGTAAAGTTAAACCCCTTCAACAAAATCGGGACATGCCCTATCATAACCAATCGGTGTGGGGGTTTGCCATGAACGATGCTTGGCTGGTAACCGAAGAAAGCAGCCGGCACCATATAGAAACACAGCCCGAGACATTCTCAATTTTTGATATGCTACCCGATCATGCTATGTATACAACGGCACGATTGGTTCTAAATCCATCATTTAATAAAAAATTTAGTCATCATACCCAGCTCGACAATATCCAATTTTTACAAGACCACGGTGGTATAGAAAATCTCATCGTATCGATGGGGCATAACAATGTAATTGGCGCCGTATCTGATTTAAAATTCGTACTTTCTGAAGAAAAAGATTTAAATAAATTTCCCTCCGAACGAGATTATACCGTATACCGCCCAGAACATTTTGAACATGAGTTCCGGAAACTTGCCGAACGAGTCAGTAAGGTAGGCCCCGAACGTGTCATCACTCAAACTATCCCTTATGTCACCATCCCTCCCGTTTCGCGCGGAGTCAATGCTGATAAATCTCGTGAAGGCCATACCGGCTATTTCGATTACTATACCCGCTTTTGGATTTGGGATGCTGATTTCAATCCCGACAAACACCCCCATCTTACAAAAGAGGAAGCCATTTCACTTGATCAACATGTTGATGAATACAACAATATTATCCGGGAGGTAGCTGACGAATATGGATGGATCACCGTTCCCCTTAATCGCTATGTCTCTGGTATTGCTCACCGCCGGTTGGGAGGAAAAAAACGCATACCCTATCCCGATGAGTTCTGTGAAGCAATAAAGCGGAACCCGAATACTGCACATCTCGTCCAAAATGATAACAATGCTAACCTGAGTACTCAATATCCCCGCATCGACCGGGACACCGGGAAACTATACAAGGGAGGGATTTTCAGCTTGGATGGCCTACACCCAACAACTATTGGATATGGGCTGATCGCATACCTTTATAAAGAAACCATGGAAGACAATGGGGTAACATTTCACCAATCACTGGACTGGGACCATATCATCAAAAGTGATACGCTTGTTACTGATCCACCCTTCATTCTTGTAGAACTCCGCAAATTCCTTCGATTCCTTTCACTTGGTCGACAAGAAAAACTCTCCTTTGTAAGCAATGGGGTTCTCAACCAGCTTATGGATCTGTTTTCAGACAGGGATTGATTCTGAACATTTCCTCAGGTCAGTCTTACACCAGCCGACTCACCAACAATCAAAAAAAAGACTAATTTTTATTTAGAATTAGTCTACATAGTTCTTTATCTTCGCCATTAATTAGAACTAATATAAATAAAAATTAGGGATAAATGCACTTTTCAAATCGTACCCAACTACTAATAACTGTACCCATGTTGGCTATTGCTTTGCTGATTTCTTCTTGTGACATCAGCGGCAGTGACGGCGACAACGATAACACCATCCAGGCTCCAGACAATTATGAATTCACCCGTAATGGTGAGTCGACTGTAGCTTATCCCGGTCAAAATGATCGATTGGATATGGTAGAAGAAATGAAAGCTTATATCGCTACTGCTAATGATGGAGAAATTCTGTCTGAACAAGCACTCAACGATATGTTTGAAAATACCGGTGGAAATGGCGGCGAACATTTCTCTTTTGACTCTGAAAAACAGCTCAAAAACAAAACCTTTGGGCCCGATCTCGACAATAATCTTTTTGAGAACATTTTTGCTGATGCTGAAGCTGCCAGTGAAAATGGAAGCGCCGGTATTCGAGCTAATGAAAATGGCACTGCTGGACTTATGGAACGAGAAGACAGCGGCAACGATATCCTTGTAGATGAAAAGGGACGTGAATTTACCCAGCTTGTTGAAAAGGGATTAATGGGCGCTGTGTTTTATAACCAAATTTTCAATGCCTACCTCACTGATGAAAAAATTGGTCCGAATATTGAAAACAGTGAGACCGAAGAAGGGGCTAATTACACCGCCAAAGAACACCACTTTGATGAAGCATTCGGTTACTTTAACGCTCCCGCTGATTTCGAATCAGACTGGCCTGACGATCGCTCCAACGAGCTTCGCTTCTGGAGTAAATATTCTAACGGCTCTGACGCTCAACTCGGCTTTAACGATACCATTATGGATGCGTTCATCATGGGACGGACTGCGATCGTTAATGACGATCAAAGTGAGCTGAATAACCAAGTTAATGTACTCTATGAAGAGCTTGAGTTACTCTCGGCAGCAACGGCTGTACATTACATTAATAGTACACTTGGTCACCTGAATAATGGAAATCGTGGCGAAGCTCACCATGCATTATCAGAAGCTTGGGCATTTGTGAATGCACTTAAATATAGTCCAGTCAAAAAAATTACGCCTGAGCAAATTAACCAAATCATAAACACTGATTTTGGTGATAATGGCAACTTCTGGAATGTTACGCCAGAAGGCTTGAACAATGCTAAATCTACTCTTGTAGAAACGTATCCTGATCTTGAATCAGTACAAGGTCAACTGTAAGCATTTAGAATATAAGGGGCCGGATCTTAAAAACAGGATTCGGCTCTTTCTTAATCATCATCTCTTATGTTACAACACAAAACGCCCTACTTTTCAATACTGCTACTTTTCTTTGTAGTTGCATGCAGCAGCAGTACCAATCCCGATGAAACAACAAACTTTGACCGTGCAGCAATGCTGGAAAATTATGGCAATAATATTATTTTGCCAGCATTTGAAGATATGCAATCCGCTGTTAATGAATTGCAGACAGCCGCAGATAATTTTAAAACTGAACGTACTACAGGCCAATTAGAAAACCTCCAGACCACCTTAAAACAAAGCCGGTTGGCCTGGCAAAATGTAAGTCCATTCCAATTTGGACCCGCAGAGTCTGTTTTATTACGAGCCTCGCTAAACACCTATCCCACAGATACGGATAAAATCAGCGAAAATATAGAATCCGGCGACTATTCCATGGAATCGATCAGCAACCAAGATGCAGCCGGACTCCCTGCCCTGGACTATTTGCTACATGGCGTAGGGGGTACCAATGAAGAGATTTTAGCCGCATACACTACTGATCCCAATGCTCAGAATCGTCTCGATTATCTGCTCGAAAATATCAACTATATCAAAAGTAAGGTTGACAAAGCAACCAGCGAATGGCAAACATCTGGTGGCGATTACATTGGTATGTTCTTAAGTGAAGATAACGCAGGCACCGATGTAGGAAGTTCGCTGGGTATGCTTATCAACAGCTACGTTATGCACTATGAGCGGTTTTTACGTGATGGGAAAATTGGCATACCCGCCGGTGTTCGCAGCGCTGGGACCCCACGTCCTGTAACCGTAGAAGCATATTATGGAGGCTACTCTGCTGAATTAGCTGTTGCCAATTTTGAACAAGTTGAACGCATTTTTACTGGTGGCAACAGCCGTGGACTTGATGACAATCTTGAAGCGCTCAATGCCGGTGATTTGGCGGATGAAATCCAAACACAAATTGATGAGACCAAAACTGCTTTGGAAGCACTTAACGATCCACTTTCGCAGCAGATCGAAGAAAATAAGGATCCAGTCCTCACTGTTTTTGAGGAGATGCAGCAAGTCGTAACACTCGTAAAGGCAGACATGACTTCCATCCTTGGCATCACCATCACCTACCAAGATAACGACGGCGACTAAAACTCATGATCCCCGAGGCGATTAAAAAACATATTTCAGGCCAGGTATCTATTGCCCCACTGGCGGTTTTTCGCTTCCTATTTGGATTCATTATGCTCGTCAGTGTTCTCCGCTTTGCCGCCAACGGCTGGATATACGAGCTCTATGTTAAACCCGATTACTTCTTCACCTTTTATGGCTTTGATTGGGTAACCCCGCTGGGCGAAACCGGCATGTACCTTCTTTTTTTGGGGATGGGACTCGCTGCCATCTCCATCATGTTGGGTTATTACTACCGCCTTGGAATTACCTTTTTCTTCCTGGCCTTCACCTATGTTGAACTCATCGATAAAACCAATTACCTGAACCACTACTACTTTGTCAGCATTATCAGTTTTCTGCTGACGTTCGTCCCCGCCAACCGTTACTTTTCACTGGATGTCCTTCGCAACCCTTCGCTTAAAAGAGAGAAGGTACCGGCCTGGACGATCAACATCTTCAAACTACAATTGGGACTTGTCTACTTCTTTGCGGGAGCAGCCAAACTGCACCCCGACTGGCTACTCAACGCCATGCCCATGCGTATCTGGCTACCCGCCAACGCCGATCTTCCGATTATTGGATCGCTACTGGAATATACCTCCACAGCCTACATTTTTAGCTGGGCCGGCGCACTCTATGACCTCACCATTGCGTTTTTCCTCCTCTGGAAACCTACGCGAATCTTTGCTTATCTCACCGTCATCATTTTTCACCTGATGACGTACGCCCTGTTCCAGATCGGCATGTTTCCCTTTATTATGATTTTGTCTACACTCATCTTCTTTTCAGCTGATTTCCATCAAAAAATAATTATTACCCTTTCGAAGCTGGCCAATCACCTTCCTTTCAATTTCAGAACTTCATCCTCCTGCAGAAAAGAAGAATGGAAGCTTAATAAAAATGGTACCACGCTAATTGCAGGAATTCTGGGAATCCATTTCATCCTACAGTTATTATTACCACTGAGATTTGCCTTGTACCCTGGCAACCTCTTTTGGACAGAACAGGGCTATCGGTTTTCATGGCGGGTAATGCTGATGGAAAAAGCAGGTCATACCACTTTCACCGTCACAAATCCCAAAACGAACAAACAATGGCAGGTACAGAATTACAATTACCTGACTCCAAATCAGGAAAAAATGATGGCTACCCAGCCGGATATGATTTTACAATTTGCCCATTTTCTCGAAGAAGAATACCAAAAACAGGGGATAACAGACGTCAAAGTTACAGCTGAAAGTTATGTGACACTTAATGGACGACGTAGCCAGCCAATGGTTAATCCCAACATAAATCTTACTAAAAAAGAACGGGGATTCGCCCACAAAGAATGGATACTTCCATTTAACGAAAATCAACAAAATTGGTTCAGAAATCTACAGGAATGAACGTTCGTATTTTAACAACTTTTCTACTTTTTGTTTTAGCCTCGACCTATCCAAGTCAAGCACAAAACTTTGATATTTCGGGCATAGTAACTGACGAGAGCAATTCTCCCATAGCCGAGGCAAATGTTTATCTTTCCGAAAGTAGACCGGATACAACTGGGGCAATGCCTGTAGAATACAAAGTAAAAACAACCACCGATGCTGAAGGTACCTATCACATCTCTGATATTTCACCCGGACAATATCAGCTTATTGCCTATTTCCCAGGGAAACGTACAAAAACCAAACACATTGAAATTGCTGACGGAGATTTAGAACAGGATATTCAGTTAGTTGGCTTCGAAAGCACCATGTCTGAAGTGGTAGTAGGGGGAGCAACTGCTCCAACCAATGGTATCACGCGGTTGCAATCTGTAGAAGGCGTAACAATCAACGAGAGCAAAAAAAATGAGGTTCTTGTACTCGATGATATGGTCGTCAATAAAGCCACCAATAATACGCGTCAGGTCTATGCCAAGGTACCTGGCCTCAATATTTGGCAAAGTGGCGATGCCGGCATCCAAACAAGCGTTGGCGGACGTGGGCTCAGCCCAAAACGAAACTCAAACTTCAATACCCGTCAAAATGGTTACGATATTGCTGCTGATGCACTTGGATATCCTGAAAGCTACTATACACCCCCTGTACAAGCTTTAAAACGGATAGAAATTATCCGGGGAGCAGCTTCGCTACAGTACGGTACGCAATTTGGTGGAATGCTCAACTTTAAATTCAAAGATGGGCCTGAAAACGAACCCTTCCAACTCAACACCAATCAATCGTACGGCTCCTTTGGATTATTTAATTCATTCAACAGCATCGGCGGCTCCACAGGCGATGTTGGCTATTATGGATTTTACCAGTACAAAACGAGCAACGGCTGGCGTCCCAATTCACAACTCGATCAACATACTGCTTATGCTTCCTTTGATCTCGAGCTAAGCCCAAACTTAGCTATTACGCCCGAATATACCCACATGTACTATTTGGCCCAGCAACCCGGCGGATTAACGGATACCCAATTTCGGGATGACCCCAGCCAATCAAATAGAGAGCGCAATTGGTTCAAAGTAAACTGGAATGTATTTGCTCTTGATGCCACTTATACCTTCACCAGTAAAACGAGAATCAATAGCCGCTTTTTTGGGCTGTTGGCCGGACGTGATGCGCTTGGAAACCTTCAGCGCATTGATCGACTGGATACCGGCGGCGAACGCGATTTGCTTAAAGATGATTTTCAGAATTGGGGTAATGAAACACGCCTGATCCACCGCTATAATTTTCTTAATGGGATCTCAGTCTTTTTGGCCGGAACTCGCTTTTATAACGGCTATACTCACCGTCGACAAGGTAATGGGCCCGACGGCAGCGATCCCGTATTCAACTACCTTTCTCCAGATAACTTAACTGGCTCAGATTTTGATCTACCCAGCCAGAACCGATCTGTTTTTGTAGAAAACATTTTTAACATCACCCCTAACTTCAGCATCACACCCGGCTTACGATTTGAATATATCAAAACCGAAGCTAAGGGCTATTATCGCAATACTATTCGCGACTTAGCCGGAAACACCTTAGTGGATGAACGCATTACTGAAAACCGTAGCCGAGAACGGTCGTTCCTGCTTTTTGGAATAGGATCGAGTTATCGTCCGAATCCGTCAATCGAAATTTACGGTAACTTTTCCCAGAACTACCGAGCCATGAATTTCAATGATATTCGGGTAGATGTGGGCAATTTAGAAGTCAATCCCGACATACAGGATGAACGCGGATTTAATGCCGATTTAGGCATTCGGGGACAGGTTAATGACCTTTTTCAATATGATATAACCGCCTTCCATCTTTCGTATGAGGATCGCATCGGCACCGTTTTGCGAACCGAACCGAATCCAAAATTCAACAACCTCGTCGATCGTACGTTCCGATATCGAACCAACATTGCTGATGCGAAAATTTATGGCATAGAATCTTTTGCCGAATTTGATATACTATCTCTTTTTGAGCGAGATCCTAAAGCCAAGCTCTCACTTTTTACAAACCTTGCGCTCATCCATGCCACGTACACTGATTCTGATGAACCCGGCATTGAAGGAAATGATGTAGAACTTGTTCCACCGATGAATTTTAAAACGGGACTTACCTTTGCCCAACATGGCTTCGAGGTTTCTTACCAATTCTCGTATGTAGCCAAACACTATTCGGATGCTTCCAATGCACGTCGTACTCCTACTGCAATCGAAGGTATCATTCCATCCTACAAAGTAATGGACCTGTCAGCCAAATATAGTTACAACAGATTCACATTTGAGGGGGGCGTCAACAATTTGATGGATGAAAAATATTTTACGCGCCGAGCGACAGGATATCCCGGTCCGGGTATTATCCCCGCCAAAGTTCGCAACTTTTATATCTCAGTAGGCATTCAAATTTAACATAATGTTGCTGAAACCTATCCCAATAAAAAAAGCCCTGCCAAAACCGACAGGGCCTAAATTACTGCACAAAAAGAACCAGTTAAATTAATCCAGCCTCACGAAGCAGATTCAACGTTCCTTCCAACTGCTGAAGCTGCTCGTAATCATACTCCGGACTCAATTGCGATGCCTTCTTCGCATCCCACATATAATCTGGCAATGAAACGTTATCTATTACCGGATACTCATTTACCGATTGAGCGGCATATTCTTGCGCTTGTTTTGAAAGCAAAAAGCTCAAAAACTGTTGTGCCAGTTCGGGATTATCTGCTGTCTGAAGTTGTGTAGCTCCCGTCACAAGAGCAAGATTCCCGATATCCCCTTCCTTAAAATGATAAGTCTCAATATTTGCATCAGGATTAGGCCCTTCTTCCCCATAATGCTCATGATCTTCAAAATATCCTTCTTTACCACCGTGCTTGGTTTGAATAACGTAGTAGTGATTTGTTAATCCCATATCAACCTCTCCGGCTAATATCGCCTGTACCATCGGGGGATTCGAGCTATAGGCTTTAGGATTTAAATTCTGCATATTATTCAGCCAATCCATTGCGGTATCATTACCCTCGGTAAGTCGAAGTGCTGTAATAAAATCATAAAAACTGGAATAGGTCGGCGTCCATCCAATTCGGCCTTCAAACTCATCCATTTCAGCCAAATCGAATACTGAATCAGGTAAGTCGGCCGTATCTACTGCCGTGGGATTATAAGCTAACACCCGAAATCTCACCGTTACCGGAACCCACTTGCCAGATTTAGACTGATATGAAGCCGGTTTTGAAGTCAATGAATCAGGTAGGGTTGTTAACATCCCCTTCTGGGATGCATTAGCTAATGCTCCAGTTGTATTGGCCCAATAAACATCAGCAGGACTTTGATCACCTTCTTCGCTCAACACCGCAAGTAACTCTGCATCATTACCATACCGTACTTCAATATCAATGCCGGTTTGTGCCCTAAAATCTTCAACCAACGACTCAACAAGCGCCTGACTACGGCCAGAATACACCACTAACTCATCATCGGATGTCTGTCCACATGAACTTAGGAAGAAAGCAGCAACACCCACTGCCAATATTTTTAATACATTTTTCATAGTTATGAATCCTCAATCTTCACTTATCATTTATATTGATTGCCTATCATTTCTTTAATTGTGTTAAAGTACACAAGGCTTAATTAGATTGAATCTAATTAAGATGCAGAATGTATTGAATTTATGGTACAATGACTAATAAAAAACCATCTATTGGGATCCTTGGCGCGGGCATATCTGGCTTGGCGATAGCCTACAAATTATCTTCCAAAAACTGCCCAGTAACAGTCTATGAAAAAGAGTCCGAGGTAGGTGGCGCTATTAAAACCCATCATGAAAACGGGTGGCTCGTTGAAAAAGGTCCTAACACACTTATGGCTAAATCTAAGGAGATCTGGGAGCTACTTGAGGATCTCGACCTAATGGACAAGAGCATAGAAGCGGGTAAGACAGCTAAGAAACGATTCATTATAAAAAATGGCCAACCCATTCCTCTCCCTATGTCATTGGGTAGTTTTTTGAAGACTGATCTCCTATCCATAAGTGGAAAGTTTCGTTTGCTTAAAGAACCGTTTGCCGCAACTTCAAATACTGATGATGAATCTATTGCTCAATTTATTAGCCGTCGCCTTGGTCAAGAACCGTTAGATTATGCTATAAATCCCTTTGTCTCTGGAATTTATGCTGGAGACCCCAAAACCTTATCTATCAAGCATACCTTTGGGTCGCTCTGGGAAATGGAACAACAACACGGCAGTTTATTCAAAGGAATGCTAAAGAAGAGCCGCAATGGGGAAAAACCCAAACGAGCGCTAATCTCTTTTGAGCAGGGACTTCAACAGTTACCATTGGCCATTGCCGACCGATTAGGAACTGCTGTACAAACGGGAACTGAGATTCAAACCGTGCAACAGCATGATGGGCAATGGATCGTAAAAGCCCAAAAAGATGGAGAATCAATTCACGAAAAGCATGATCTTATTGTATCAACGCTGCCCGTTCATGCCCTTGGAAATATTTTTGATAATCTGCAATTCAACTCCATATCCGACCTACCCTATGCCCCATTGAGTGTAGTTGCCTTAGGATTTTCTTCTGATCAAATTACTCACCCGCTGGATGGCTTTGGCATGCTCATTCCCGAGGTAGAGCAGTACCAAACACTCGGGACTTTATTTTCATCGAGTTTGTTTCCCGGTCGGACCCCTGATGGACATGTCCTGTTAACCAGCTTTATTGGAGGAGCAAGAAATCCTGAACTGGCCTCAAAAGGTCCGAACACCTTACAGTCTATCGTTCTAAAAGACGTTCAGAAACTGCTGGATATTTCAGGTAACCCAGTATTTACACATCATCAACATTGGCCAGCTACCATCCCACAGTATACTGTTGGCTATGACAAATATTTATCGGCAATTGATCAAATTGAAAAACAACATCCAGGTCTTTTCATACATGGGAATTTTCGTGGCGGCGTCTCAATACCTGATTGTATTACCTCAGGCTTTTCAATAGCACGATCGATCGTCAAAGAGGTAGAGCAAACATAAAATCTAACGGGAAGACCACCTCCAATTCTGCTAAATTTTTTGTACCTTCACCCACGAAAACAGCAACCACCTTTTTAGGAAATCCGAATTAAAAGCAACCTTACATTATGGCTAATGCATTTTTTGAAATTCGGGAACCGGAAAACGAATCCTACCATTCGTATGCACCCGGCACCCCCGAACGCGAAGAACTACGTAAAGAATTAGATCGACTAAAAAGTCAGGAGATTGAAATCCCGGCAATTATCGGTGGCAAAGAAGTAAAAACCGATCGCCAACAAGATGTTGTAATGCCCCATAATCACGGGCACAAGTTGGGTACAGTTCACCTTTGCGGTGAAAAGGAAGTTGAAATGGCGATTGAATCAGCCCTTGAAGCACGCAAAGAATGGGCCGAAATGCCATGGCAAGATCGTGCGGCTATCTATTTAAAAGCGGCTGATCTTATTACTGGTCCCTACCGTTATACCATGAACGCTTCAACTATGTTGGGACAATCAAAAACACCTCATCAGTCAGAAATTGAAGCCGTTGGTGAGTTTGCGGACTTCCTCCGGTTTAATGCGTATTATCTTCAGGAAATTTATAAGGATCAGCCTTATTCACCGGATGGCATGTGGAACCGTATGGAATATCGTCCGCTTGAAGGTTTCATCTTCGCTGTAACACCATTCAACTTTACGGCCATTGCCGGAAACCTCCCGCTGGCTCCTGCTCTGTGTGGCAACGTTGCCCTTTGGAAACCAGCCACCTCTTCTATCTATTCCAGCTACTTTATCATGGAGGTATTAAAAGAAGCAGGCATGCCTGATGGAGTTATTAACTTCTTGCCCGGAGCTGGTGCCGATGTTGGCAATCCTGTGTTGGAGAGCGAACATCTTTCAGGCCTCCACTTCACTGGGTCCACCGGAACCTTCCAGCACCTATGGAAAGAGATTGCTAACAATATTGAACATTACAACACCTATCCACGTATTGTCGGCGAAACAGGCGGCAAGGATTTCATCTTTGCTCATGAATCAGCCGATGTGGATGCTGTAGTTATTGCTGCTATCCGTGCCGCTTATGAATACCAGGGACAAAAATGCTCTGCAGCATCGCGTATGTATCTACCGGAATCAATATGGCCGGAATTCCGCGATAAATTTCTTGACGAAGTCAAAGATGTGAAGTACGGTGATGTTGAAGACTTCACCAACTTTATGGGCGCTGTTATCGACCAGAAAGCATTTGATAATATTACCTCATACATCGACTATGTAAAAGAATCTGATGATGGTGAAATCCTCTTCGGCGGTAACTATGATGATTCAGAAGGTTACTTCGTTGAACCGACGCTGGTTCTGGCACATGATCCCAAATTCAAGACGATGGAAGAGGAGATCTTTGGTCCAGTACTTACGGTGTATGTTTATGAGGATGAAAAGTTTGAGGAGACCCTTGAACTCTGTGATACCACTTCGCCATACGCGCTAACTGGTGCTATCTTTTCACAAGATCGCTATGCGCTTAACAAGATGGCCGATTACTTACGACAAGCTGCAGGCAACTTCTACATTAATGATAAGCCAACAGCGGCTATCGTAAATCAACAGCCCTTTGGTGGAGCACGTAAATCCGGAACTAACGACAAAGCCGGTAGTGCTGCCAACTTGATGCGCTGGATTTCGGTCCGATCCATTAAAGAAACGACCGTTCCGGCCAAAGACTGGACGTATCCCTATATGGAAGAAGAGTAACCATAGATCCTGAACCAAATTCAGGATAAGAAGTAAATTTTAAAGGCTCCCGCCTGTCGGTTGGGAGCCTTTTTTATTTGTCAAAATAAAGAGCTCGTCCCACAGCAAAGCTACGAAACGAGCAAAATATTGTTGTGAAGAGACTAAAAAATAAATCTGATTACGAATCCATATCTAAATCAGATTTCAACTCATCAAATGAATCTTTAATACTCTCGAGCTGATCATCAATATTTGTTTTCAGATCTTGCCAATTTTCATCGGCTTTGGCTCGCAATTCATCCAGATCATTTTCGAGCTGTTCTTTTTCATCCTGTAGTTCTTCCCATTTTTCTTCGAGCTCAGACTTTCTATCACCTGTAGCTTCATCAATTTGTTGTTTAACCTGATCCATCTCCTCTTCCATTGCCGAAAGCTGTTCATCAATAGTATTGACAAACTCCTCTTTCTGCACATTCACTTCTTTTTGAGCAGATTGTACCGTTTCCTCAACATCTTCTTGAGCTTGCTGCATGTTATCTTCTGATTTCTCACTGCATGCAACAAGGCCAATACTAACTAACGCTATTACTGAGTAAATTATTAATCGTTTCATATTGGAATAGTTTAATTTCTATTTCGTTAAATAGCTTATGCTTTCCCTTAAATTCTACAAAGCCCTATTTTGTTCCAATAATGATATTGGGATTTTCATTTTAGATATTTAACCGAAATTATTTCATCCAATTTTACTACTATGAGAATCAGCATTTTAGGATGTGGATGGCTTGGCCTCCCCTTAGCAGAACAACTCCGTGATCAAGGACATCACATAAAAGGTTCTACAACAAGCAAAAACAAACTCCAGATACTCAAGGGCAAAAAAATAACCCCTTTTTTACTGGAACTGACCCCCAACTTGCAATGTAATAATTGCGATAATTTTTGGGATGCCGATGTGCTTGTGCTCAACATTCCTCCGGGACGCGGCAGGGATAATGTTGTAGACTACCATCAAAAACAGATTAAGTCGGTCATCAATAAGGTAAACAGTTCATCTATTTCACTGGTGATCTTTATCAGCTCTACCTCCGTTTATCCAGAAACGGGAGGTATTGTGAGTGAAGAAGACACCAAAGCGGGCAAGGCATCACGACCCACAGGAAATGCCCTGTTAAAGGCTGAGCGCCTACTAAAAAAACAGTCGGCCTTTGATACGACTATCATCAGATTTGGAGGATTATATGGGCACGACCGACACCCCGTAAAATATCTTGCTGGAAGGAAAAAGCTACAAAAGGGCAATGCCCCAGTAAACCTTATCCATCAAGAAGATTGCATCAATATCATTCAAACAGTGATAGAAAACGATATTAAAGGGAACATATTTAACGGCGTCTCGGACGGACATCCCCCGAAAAAAATGTACTACCCGGCTGTTGCCAGAGCGATGGACCTGGAGCCGCCTACATTTGATGATGATGAAAACGAAGAGTATAAAATTGTATCGAATCGGAAATTAAAAATGATGCTGGATTATAAATTCCGTCATCCCAATCCCATGGATTTTTAGGTTAGGAGTTGTATAACCCATTCATTTTTTGTTTGTACTTTCAATCACCTTAAGGGTAAAATGGGGCTTACTAATAAAAGTGCCCCCTACCACGCCGTGGTGTACGTACTGCCAAAATCCTGAATTTTTATTAATTCTAAAATAGTTCATTCTGATATAGAAAGCTTGATGATCCAATTAAATCGCCTATCTTAATGCAAAATCAATCAAGGATTAGGATCTCATGGAAAAGAAGATACATAGTTACGAATCAGACGATATTACCGTAGAATTCGACAGCAAACGATGTATTCACTCGGCAGAATGCGTAAAGAATCTGCCTTCGGTGTTCAATCCCGATAACAAACCATGGGTAACCCCAGAAGAAGCTTCCGCTGAGCGGATTAAGGAAGTTGTCCACCACTGTCCCACTGGCGCCTTAAAATACAGCGGTACCGACACCGAAGAAAAGCCTTCTCGCAAAAATACTATCACCATTGTCCCCGACGGGCCACTGTACCTGCGGGGCGATATTGAGATCCAAAATGCGGAAGGCGAAACGTTGCTTGAAGACACACGTGTAGCTGTATGTCGATGTGGGGCATCCGACAACAAGCCGCTATGCGATAATACCCACAAAGATATCGACTTTGAAGCTCCCGCAGGATTTCAAAAAGCAAAGCTGCAACCTACCGACAGTGGAGAGACCTCTCAAGGCAAACTCATCTTAAAACTTATGGATGATGGCCCAATCCTGGTAGAAGGCTCCTACCGTGTCCACTCTATCGCCAACGAATCCGTAAACAGTTCCAAGAATGTAGCCTTTTGCCGCTGCGGACAGTCCTCGTCGAAACCATTCTGCGATGGAACGCATAAAGAAGTGGGATTTGAAGGGTAATACACATCCCAAATCGGCATTTAGAGCATCTTGTAGGATGATAGTGCGGAACCCTATAGGCAACTACAGCGAGTACCTATAGTAGTTCCCTGTCGATCCCTGTGGGATGATACGCCCCTTGCCCGTAGTACAAGTCTGAATTTTTTCGGTAGGTGAAAGACTACTAATAATAACGCTACACATCATTTACCGGATTCACAATAACTTCATGTAACTTCATTATTTACTGCCAGCAAAAATAACGTATAATGTAATGTTCTTATGCAGAAATTATTTTTGATCCTTGGCAGTATAGCCATGGCGTTGGCCACTGCCCTTGGAGCCTTTGGGGCACATGGACTCAAAGAAGTGCTTACTGATGAAATGCTGGATATCTTTGAAACCGGCGTCCGCTATCATTTTTACCATGCTATTGGATTATTGTTGCTTAGTTTTGCAGTCCAATTTATGCCAAACTCTTCACTTTTGCAGTGGTCGGGCTGGCTGATGATTGGTGGTATTCTGATATTCTCGGGCAGCCTTTACCTATTGTCTATATTAGGGATTCGCTGGCTTGGAGCTATCACTCCCGTTGGTGGACTTTGTTTTATCATCAGCTGGATTTTACTGGCTATGGCCGCCTGGCAAAACTTGTAAACCAGCTGTTTTTAAAGCAGATTGGCATAAGACTTGCAACTCCCGATCATTATTATATTTTATGACTAATTATTTAAAAACGTCTCACCATGGTTGAGACTCTTATTTATTTCAAACAAACGCACAGCATCACTACATAACAACGTTTGCTAAAGATAGAGTAGCTGTAAGCGTTTTCTTGTAACCAATCGTTATTAATTTATCCTTTTACATGAAACTCAAAGACTTTAAAGAATTTTGCCTCTCATTCAACGGAGTAACCGAAGATTTTCCTTTTGATGATGATAACATCATCGCCTTTAAAGTGATGGGGAAAATTTTTGCCATTACAAATGTTGATGAATTTGATGGCATAAATCTAAAGTGTGACCCCGTTAAAGCAGCTATGCTTCGCGACCTTTATCAAGAAGTACAGCCGGGCCAACATATGAATAAGAAACACTGGAATACCATCGCTCCCGAGGGTAAATTAGATGATGAACTTCTCAAAGAATGGATTAAAGATTCCTACAACTTGGTTGTCGAAGACCTATCTCGTAAAAAACAGAAAAAGTTAGAAAAGATGAGCGACGATTAATGATCGTCTCGCACAAATAAGTTTTTTATCCGTTTAAGACTCTTCTTTTCAAAATTCCATACAAATTGGAATTGTCCGGTAATAAAACCGAAAAAGAGGAACAACAACTGATAGGCCGGGAACACAATAAGCGCCCAGGCAATAATTTCTAACCACAATGGTGTTGCCGGTCCAATATTTATCCAACCAAAAACCAACTTTCGTACATAAAGTGTCGACATTCCTGTTATTGAAAAAATAAACAGGATTAACAACAGGCCGCCGAACGATTCGACGCCCCACCGCTTTTTCATTTTTTCAATTATTTCACCCAAACCTATCCTCATTTATACTTTCTTACGGGCTACTTTTATTGATTCATCAGCCGCTTCAAGTGTTTTCTTCAGATGATCCTCGGAAAGAGAATTAGCCAAAAACAAGGCTTCAAATGGCGATGGAGGCAAATAAACTCCATTCTCTAACATCTGATGGAAATACGATTTAAAGAATGCCTGATCTGTCGTATTTGCCGTTTTGAAATCAATCACCTCATCTTCTTCCGTAAAAAAGATACTCATCATCGATCCCACTTGGTTTAGCACAAAAGGCACCTCATGTTTTTGCAAAAGGTCCTTAAATCCTGTCGCCAGCTTCACCGTCTTCTCCTCCAGCTCATCATAATGTAAAGGGTTCTCATAAAGCTCAGTGAGCAGCGCATAACCTGCCGCCATAGCCAAAGGATTGCCCGAAAGTGTTCCCGCCTGGTACACATCACCAACCGGGGAGACAACGTCCATAATTTCTTGTTTGCCTCCAAATGCTCCAACGGGCAAGCCAGCACCAATAATTTTGCCATATGTTACCAAATCAGCCGTAACCCCATAGCGTTCCTGTGCTCCGCCAAGCGCTACCCGAAAACCAGTCATTACTTCGTCAAAAATAAGTACCACATCGTGAGCATCACAGAGTTCGCGCAGCCCTGAAAGAAATCCTTTTTGGGGAGGCACGCAACCCATATTTCCAGCAACCGGCTCTAAAATAATAGCTGCTACTTCACCTTCATACTCATTTAACAACTTCTTTACCGAATGCAGATCGTTGAAGTTGGCAGTAAGTGTGTCTTTGGCTGTACCTTCTGTCACCCCGGGACTGCTGGGTTGACCCAGTGTTAGCGCTCCACTTCCGGCATTAATTAGAAAGGAATCTCCGTGCCCGTGATAATTGCCTTCAAATTTGATGACTTTATCACGGCCGGTATAGCCCCGCGCTACGCGAATAGCACTCATGCAGGCTTCCGTGCCCGAGTTGACCATCCGGATTTTATCCACACCCGGCACCATCTGCTTCACCAACTCAGCCATCTTTACTTCAACTTCAGTTGGCGCTCCAAAAGAAGTAGACTTAGCTGCCGTTTTTTTAACAGCTTCAATCACAGGCTCGTAGGCGTGACCTAAAATCATCGGTCCCCATGAGCCGACATAATCGATATATTCCTTGCCATCTACATCAGTAAGAATAGAACCCTTGGCTTTTTCCAAGAAAACAGGCGTTCCACCTACCGATTTAAATGCCCGGGCGGGAGAATTTACGCCACCAGGGATAAATTGCTGTGCTCGCTCAAATAATTTTTTACTCTTTTCTAACATATCAGAATTCTTTCATGGAACGCAGATTATACGGACTAAGCTAACTGTCACAGATCACAACCTGTGATTATCCGTTTTACCTGCTCATTCGCATTCTATTGTTCTATTAATACCTTTGATGCTGCCTTGGCAAAATAGGTGGCAATCAAATCAGCACCGGCACGCTTAAAACCGACCAGCGCCTCTATCATAGCTTCTTCTTCGTTGAGCCATCCTTTCTCAGCAGCGGCCTTTAACATAGCATATTCTCCGGAAACATTATACACCGAGACCGGTACTGAGACGTTTTCTTTAACAGCTCGAATGACATCCATATATGGCAGTCCCGGCTTCACCATTACAATATCGGCGCCTTCCTGTTCGTCAAGCTTTGCCTCTTTGATAGCTTCCTGTACATTAGCCGGATCCATCTGGTAAGTCTTTTTATCACCAAAGCCGGGAGCAGAATCCAGCGCATCTCGAAACGGCCCGTAGTAGCTGGAAGCATATTTAGCACTATACGCCATAATGCCCGTATGTTCGAAACCTTCTTTATCCAGCGCCTTTCTCATTGCTCCGATACGTCCGTCCATCATATCCGATGGCGCTACCATATCAACCCCAGCCTTAGCATGGCTCACCGCCATTTTTGACAGTACCTCAACAGATTCATCATTCAGGATTTCCCCATCCTCAACAATACCATCGTGCCCATAACTCGAGTATGGATCCATGGCAATATCGGTCATCACCAACATCTTAGGAAACTGTTCCTTAACTTTGCGAACAGCTCGCTGCATCAGCCCATCCGGGTTAAGTGCCTCAGTACCTTTGTTGTCTTTCAACCCATCTGGTACTTTGGCAAATACCAATACCGAGCGAATACCCACGTCTTTAAGCTCTTGGATTTCATCCATTAGTAGATCCAAGGTGTAACGATAGTAATCAGGCATGGATGGAATTTCGACCTTCTCATTTTCGCCCTCCATTACAAAAACCGGGGCAATAAAATCAGCCGGCTTTAGGTTGTGCTCAGCCACCATATCGCGCATGGCTGCCGATGTTCTTAAACGTCGTCCGCGTATATAAGGAAATTGTCCGTGTGACATGATTCTCATTAAATTTAAAATTACATGTCATCCTGAATTTATTTCAGCATGACACATAGCTACTACAATATTCTATGTTAATCTGTGGCTAATTCTTTACTATACTCAATCCAGTCGATGGGATTTTTAAGCCGATCCAAAAGATACTCCTCGCGACTACCTTCTTCGATATCAAAATCGTAATCCCACCGAACGCGCGGCGGCAGGCTCATCAAAATCGACTCGGTTCGCCCGTTCGTTTTGAGTCCAAATAACGTACCGCGATCGTGAATCAAATTAAACTCGACGTAACGACCGCGACGAATCTCCTGAAAATATTGCTCACGATCGCTGTAAGGCTCCTCTTTCCGTCGCTCAACAATCGGCACATAGCTTTCCAAGAACGCATCGCCTACCTCGGTCGTAAAATCGTACCAGTCTTCAGCTGAACGACTTTCATCCGGTCGCAAATAATCAAAAAACAATCCGCCAATACCGCGCCCCTCCGAACGGTGACCGTTATAAAAATATTCATCACACTCTTTTTTAAACTGGGGGTATAGCTCTTCGCCATGCTCATCACATGCCCCCTTCAACACTTTGTGAAAGTGAATGGCATCTTCATCCCACAAATAATACGGAGTCAAGTCTGCACCACCCCCAAACCACTGGTCGCGCACTTCGCTCATTCCTGCATCATCATATAGCTCAAAATAACGATAATTGGCATGTACCGTGGGAATCATCGGGCTTTGGGGATGTATAACCAGCGATAACCCTCCAGCCCAAAACCAACCCTGCTCAACTTCAAAACGCTTGCGGATGAGCTCAGGCAGTTCACCATACACCGTCGAAATATTAACGCCGCCCTTTTCAAAGACATCACCTTTTTCGATCACGCGGGTGTGTCCACCTCCTCCGCCCTCACGGCCCCAATCATCATGACGGAACTTCGCCTTGCTATCAATCTGCTCTAACCTATCGCAGATTTCATTCTGCAGCTTCCGAATGTAGGCTTCGAATCGTGATTTAATACTTTTTTTATTCATTCAGTTTCATTTTAATAGAACACAGATTAAATGGATTTGACCGATTCCCACTGGTTCTCTGTACAAATCCGCAGCATCTGAACCCCCAGCGTTCTATTTCGGCTCATATTCTTTCACTGTATCTACAAAGGCACGGGCGTTATCTACCGGAATATTCGGCAAAATGCCATGTCCCAAGTTTGCGATATATTTCTGCGAGCCAAACCGATCAATCATTCGTCGTGTTTGATGAGTAATCTCATCACGCGGCATCATTAGTTTTGACGGATCAAAATTGCCTTGAAGCACAATGTCTCCACGTGTGGCTTCACGTCCGTATTCGGGAGTTATGGTCCAGTCGAGCCCCAGTGCCGAAGCATTACTTTTAAAACTTAGTCGCTCTAATGCATACCAGCTTCCTTTCGCAAATAAAATCACGGGCACTTCGTCAATTTCATCACAAATTTCCATCAAGTATGGCATTGCCCACTCGTTAAAATCTTCAGGGCTTAGCAATCCCGACCATGAATCAAAAAGCTGCACTACTTGTGCCCCTGCTTCAATTTGAGCTTTCAGATAATCGATTGTGGCTTTCGTCAATTCCTTCATTACATGCTTGGCCGCATCGGGATGCTGATACATAAACGCTTTAGCCTTAGCAAAATTTTTGGAACCTTCGCCCTGCACCATATAACAGAAAAGTGTCCACGGTGCCCCAGCAAAACCAATTAACGGTACGCGTCCGTTAAGTTCTTTACGTGTAAGCGTTATAGCCTCCATCACGTGATTGAGTTTCCCGGGAATATCTTCGGCTAATATCGAAAAGGCATCATCTACGCTGCGGATGGGGTTATCCATCACTGGTCCTTTGCCTTTTACCAAATCCACATCAATGCCCAATGCCTGCGGAATAGTTAGGATATCCGAAAAAATAATGGCCGCATCAGGCTCGAGCTCGTCAATGGGCTGAATGGTGATTTCGCATGCCAGCTCCGGCGTTTCAACACGCTCGAAGAAAGTATATTTCTTGCGAAGTTTCATGTATTGCGGCAAATAACGTCCAGCCTGACGCATCATCCACACCGGTGGACGTTCGACTTCTTCGCCACGGAGTGTTCGTAGTAATAAATCGTTTTTTAATTCTGGAAAATTGGTACTCATAAATAATAGAACGCAGATTTTACGGATTTAACTGATAACCACAGACTTACCTGTGAATATTCGCACAATTCGCGTTACCCGTGTTCAATGTTTTTTTGATTAAAAATGAAATCGGCAGTGGTGCGGAGAAGCACTTCGGTGTCAGGTTGCTTGGCAATTTCAACGTGCTGATCAGTTCGTTTCTTGAGTGCTCCCGCGGTAGTCGGACCGATGGCAAAAAGCGGAGGCAGCTCATCCTCAAAACCAGTGCCACGCGCAAACCCCTCCACCGCACTGGGACTGTAAAACAAGATCCCACTCACCGGCTTATTCGGCATTTCTACAGGATTGATAATCGTCTCATATACTTCCAGCTCAATTACTTCAATACCATCATCTTCAAGCTCGCTTGTCATCTCATCACGACTTAGATTGCCATGAAAATAGATAACCGAATTAATCTTTCCCTCCCGGATGATCAACTCAGCCAAATGTTTACCATCCTGCGTTCTGGGTATTTTTGCATTGAGTCCCAGGTCTTGAAGGGCATCACGGGTTTTGGCTCCCACCGCAAAAAGCTGTACTTCTGGACGTACTTGAAGTCCGGCCTTCATCAATTCTTCCAACGCTTTAACGCCATTGGCACTGGTAAACACCCAATCGGACTTGGGGTGCTCAGTAATAACTTTAAGCACACCATCCCAATAATCAGGGAAGTTGAATTCCAAAGCCGGTTTTATAATCGGCTCCAAACCCAGAATTCGGGCGTATTCCAATTGCTGTGCTGATAAAGGTCGCGTTACTAAAATATTTCGTTTGTTTTGTCTCATGATAACAACTTGCGTGTCATGCTGAATTTATTTCAGCATCTATTACAACTAGTTTATGCTGAAGATCCTGAAACAAGTTCAGGATGACACATTGTTTATCCTGATTTCATCTCTTCAATAACTTTAATAGCTCCTTCACTCAAAAGAGCCTGGGCCGCAGTGTGGCCAAGATCACCAGCTTCACCTACAGACATTCGCTTTTCATAATCATATTGCTCACGTCCATCGAGTGTAAGTGCTACTGCTTTAAAATGCACTTGGCTATCCTCAACAAACGCATACGCACCGACTGGTGCACTGCATCCAGCTTCCATATCGTGCAAGAAATCTCGCTCAATAGTGGTACAAAGTGCTGTCTCATCGTGGTTGAGCTGCGAAACAATTTCTTCCATCTCGCTATCTTCTTCGCGGATCATGACGGCCATGGCTCCCTGTGCAGCAGCGGAAACCATCCAGTCGAGATATGCACTGATATGATGACCAAGATCAATACGTTCAAGTCCCGCCGCCGCAAAAATAGCGGCATCCCAGTCATTTTTCTCTACTTTCTCGAGGCGCGTATTTACGTTTCCCCGAATGTTTACAATCTCATGATTCGGATAACGGTGCAACCATTGCGCACGGCGACGATTACTGCTTGTTGCAATAGTTGCTTTGTAGTTGGGATCATCCAGAAAGTCGGTACCATCGGGAGCCACCAGTGAGTCGCGCGCATCGGCACGCTCCATAATTGCTGCTACCTTGAGCGGAAGCGGATTCTCGGTAGGCAAGTCCTTAAAAGAATGAACTGCAATATCAATTTCGTCATTAAGCTGGGCATCATCGAGTGCCTTCGTAAATACCCCCTTCCCCCCCATTTCTGTTAGTGGAGTCGTCAGATCAATATCACCCTCTGACTTAACAAAAATAAGCTCGGTGTTATGGCCGAGCTTTTGAAGTTCTTTAGCAACCTGCTTGGCCTGCCATGTTGCAAGCTGACTATCACGGGTGCCAATGCGAATTTTCTTACTCATTTTCGGCTTTGGTTTCGAGCTTAAACATATCATTAACTACTTTCGTGACCTGCTCCGATTCGTGATGGTCACGCAGATGCTCAATAGAGTAGGCGGCAATTTTATTGACGATACGACGCGTCAAATTTTCGACCTTCTCCTTGTCTGTATCTGAAATTTTATTTTTAAAAAACTCATATTCATCCTCTCGGATGGAGTCAAACTTATTCGTCAGTGCTTTAATAGTAGGTACCACTTTTTGCTTGCTGAGCCAATTTTTGTAATCCGTTAGCTCATCCTCAATAATTTTCTTCACCAACGGAATATTTTCTTCCCGCTTCCGATAGGCCTCATCAGTTACATCCGTCAGAAAATCCATATTGGCCAGATCAACAAATTCCATTTCCCCAATTTCGGGATCAATATTGCGGGGTACCGACAAATCCACCATCACCTTGAACTTCGGATCAAGCAGTGAAGGCTTCATATCATCAAGTGTAATCACAGGTTCTTTCGCTCCGGTAGCTACGATAATCAGATCGGCCCCGGCAATTTCATTAGGCAGCTTTTCCATATCAGCTACCTGCAGGTCAAACCGGTCAGCCACAAACTCAGCACGTTCGCGTGTTCGGTTGATCAGCGTAAGTTTTTTTGCACCAAGATTAATCAGATTCTTGCACGTCACCTTGCCAATCTTTCCAGTTCCAACGAGCAGAATATTTTTATCCTTTAAATTCTCGAAGGTTTTAACCGCAAATTTTACCGCGGCATAAGCGGTTGTTGCAGCTCCCTCCCCGAGTGATGTCTCATTACGCGAACGTTTGTGCGCCCGGAAAACATGCTGCATCAATCGATGAAGTTCGCCATCCACAGCATCCATTTCGCCGGCTAATTCGTAACCTTCCTTCACCTGTTTAACAACTTGCAAATCTCCGAGAATCTGAGAATCAAGCCCAACCGTAACCTGGAAAAGATGCTCTACAGCACGCTGACCCTCTTTCTCAAACCCGTAGTTATGAAACTCTTCGAGCGAGGCATTTGAGTAGGCAATCAACAAACGCACCAGCTCTTGAGGGGTAACATCCTGACCGAAAACTTCGGTGCGATTACAAGTCGAAACAACGAACAGACTTGTAATTCCCTCGCGCTTGGCACCTTCAATAAGCTCACGTTTCTGTGTATCACTGAGGCTAAACCGTTCACGAACATCAATGGTAGCCTCCCAGTGATTGACACCGACCGCACAAAAATCTGCTATTTGAGGTTGCTCAGACATTTATTCGGCAGATACTGTTTTTGATTTCTGACCTTCCTGTTCAACTTGAATTTCATGATCCAGCTTATGCAATACCTGATCAGCCAGGGCCTCAATGTATTTGGGATGATCGTTGATCCCCTCCATCACTTTCAGGTTTTCAAACTCGTAGCCCTCTTCTTCCAGGTCTTCAACCAGCTCAACCCCCAATTCAAACAAGGTTTCCACATGGTCGGTCACAAAAGCGATGGGGATCATTAAAAAGTTCTTAATTCCGTATTCGATGTGACGTTCTACCAGCTCAGCGGTATTGGGCTGCGTCCATTTTTGCGGACCTACCTTTGACTGATACCCGAGCCAATAATCGTGATCGTAGCCGCGCATCTCCATAATCGCTTCCATGGTCTGGTTGATCTCCGTGGTATAGGGATCGCCGCTTCGCACTTCGAGCTTGGGCGTGCCATGCGCACTAAAAATAAAATGCGTCTTCTGGCGGGTTTCCTCATCCATCTCGGCCAGTGCCTCATCAATTCGGTCATTCATAGCCGAGAGATAATTCTCATCGAGATGATAATTCTTGACATGAAATTCTTTCCACGGCGTATCATGGCCAAATTTTTCTTCGCGCTTGGTTTCCCAGTCACGATAACTGCTTCCGGTCGTTGTCCACGAAAATTGTGGATACAATGGCACCATCACCGCATGAGTAATCCCGTCTTCTTCCATATCCTCAAGCGTCGTTTCCGCAAAAGGCAGCCAATAGCGCATGCAGGTATACACCTTCACAAACTGATCTTCCGGCAAAATATTTTTGAGGTACTTCTCAAGTCCACGCCGCTGTTTTTCTGTAAGACTATTGATGGGCGAACAGCATGTAGAGGTAATGCTTTTCTGTCTATTCAAACAGTGCTTGTTTCCCATACAGCCCCTGGGACAACCATTAATTTCCTCATAATCTTCCTGTACCGCAGGCGCACGAAATTTGGAGATAATCTTTGCAAAAAAGTCCTGAAATTTACCGCCCCCCATCTTGATAATATCTTCATCTCTAAAAAGATTATACAAAAAAGGACGAACGGCATAATCAGCGGTTGGACCGCCTAAATTCATCAAAACAACACCAATACGCTTCTCTTCTTCTGCCATGAAACTTAATCTTTGTTTACAGCCTTAAAGCTGATTTTAACTATCATATAAAGACATTTTTACAGCTTCTATTCTATCATGGTGAAGAAACAGATTCTTTGTGAAGGAAATTTGAAGAAAGAGGGGGAAATTCTATTTAGAATGAGTCTACCTACATAGTGATTTTAAACGCTGTGAAGTTTTATATCGTAACGATACTAATAGCCCCTAATAGGGTCGGGGCACGACAAGTTCAGCATTACACCAAAATCCTTACAAAGGAAGCTATTAATCGTCCATAACCTCTCGGGGATCAACTATCCCTTGGGCAACTCAAACCAAAATTGAGTCCCTTCTCCTACCTCGCTTTCAACCTTAATTTCAGTATCATGTGCACTTAAAATACTCTTGACTACCGCAAGGCCAAGTCCCGTCCCCCCCTTATCACGAGATCGTGCTTTATCAGTTCTGTAAAAACGATCAAAAAGTCGATTCAAATGCTCATCCGAAATACCGATACCGCTGTCTTCAACAATGATCTTAACATTATGCTCTTGGCATTGGTAAGTCAAGTTCACACCTCCATCGTTCGTATACTTGATGGCATTTGAAACCAAATTATCGAGCACCTGTTCAATTTTCCCGGGATCGCCAATCACTTTACAGCTGTGCATATCAATATTCAAAACAATGCCTTTTTCTTTGGCTTTTTCGGCATGCCAGTCTTCCATATGATGAGCGATGTTGGCCATATCAAACTCCTGCATCTCCACGAAATATTCGTCGGAATCATATCGCTGCAACGTCTTCAAATCCTTAAACAAATGAGATATCCGCTCCGTCTGTTTTTTCGCTGTGTTAATATATTTTGTCTTCTTTTCTTCCGGCAACCCATCTAATTCCAACATATCTAATGCCCCGGAAATGGTATGCAGAGGGTTACGAATCTCATGGGTGATATCCGCAAAAAACTGACGCTGTTTTTCGGCAAACTGTTTAATCTGTTCGGTATCAGCCCGGAGCTTGGAGGCCATCTGATTCAGCGAGGTCGCCAAGGTGCCAAATTCATCACTGCGACTGATATCAATTTCGCGATCCACATCACCATCAGCAATATCCTGAGCAGCATCTTTAATTTGGGTAATGGGTTTGGTTACGTATCGGGCAATCCAGATGCTTACAATCACCACTAATCCAATAGAAATAAACATACCATAGTAGATAATCCAGCGGATAGTTTTGATGGGCTCATAAATCTCATCCTTAAACTGGGCAGCTTGCAAATACGTTACCCCTGCTTTCGATTCGGAAAGTTTTACAAAACTGGTCAATACTTCAGATTCTGAATCGCGCGGCAAAAGCGGAATATTTTGGCGTGCATTGAGACTCTCTAAAATTCCAGCTGATAGTTTTTGTGTCGGCACAATGGTTGTATCGCTATTCTGAAAATAATTTACCAACCGTCCTGTAGAATCATACACCGCCAACTGGTAGCCAGATGTACGTGCCGTTTTGGTAAGTCGTTGCTCTAAATTATCATCCGACAAACTTGCGACCGTTACGGCCAGCCAGCGCGTGTCGCGCTCCATCTCGACCCGACCTTCCTCGAGCAGGTAATCCCGAATAAATAAAATGGAATAACTGCTAATGGAGGTAATCCCAAAAATAAGCAGCAAAATAAATGTCCACGCGAGTTTCGATCGAATCTTCATAGAACACAGGGTACGCAGATTAAATTTATTTTCGCTGATTTAATATCTGAGATAATTCGTTCCATCTGCAAAATCCGTGTTCTATATTAAACCTTCACAATTTCGCGGTTAAGTCCGTAGCCGATACCGCGGTATGTTTTAATCACTTCACCGGCATCCCCCATCTTAAGACGCAAATTTTTAACGTGCACATCTACCGTACGATCAAACACAAAACGTTCATCTTCGGTAATATGCTCTAAAATTTCTTGTCGCGTATATACACGCTTGGGATTTTTATAAAATAGTTCAATCAGCGTGTATTCGGTCGACGTTAGATCAATTTTTTCATCTTCGACATACAGCTCTTTGGCATCGGTATCGAGATAGGTATCCCCATACTGCAACCAATTAGCTTTCTGGGGATTCTGGCGGCGAAGCAACGACTCTACATGCGCCTTCACCAGCGGCAGACTGGCCGGTTTGGAGATGTAGTCATCTGCCCCCAGCTCAAGTCCTTCAATCTCATCCTCTTCTTCATCTTTAGCCGTCAAAAATATGACGGGAATATCATTCAATACCGGATGGCTACGAATGTGCCGGCAAATTTCTTTACCATCCACATTAGGAACCATGATGTCCAAAATAGCCAAATGAATTTCTCCGGCATGCTGCTCAATAAGATCCAGTGCCCGGTTACCTTCATGGGCCACCAGTACATCATAATCGTTCATCTCCAGAAAATTAGCCAGCATCTCGGCCGGCTCTTCTTCATCCTCAACTAATAATATACTATGCTTAGGTCTCACAATGTTTATTTTTACTTAATAATGGGATCAATAACAGCTTTGCACAGAAAATCGTTGATTGTCATAAAATAGTAAATGTTACCGAGTATCTGAACACAGTTCAGCCCTGCTAATATGATCCTTGTCATAATAGAACGGTTTCTGCATTTTTATAATGATATTCTCTGATCGAAATTTTACCGTTAACTTTTTGCTTGATGTCTTTTAATAATAAAATTATTTGGATTACCGGCGCTTCATCTGGTATTGGAGAAGCCCTTACCTATGAGTTAAATCAACAAGGTGCAAAACTTATCATTTCTTCGCGTCGGAAAGAAACCTTGGAGCAGGTCAAAAATAATTGCTCCAACCCATCAGATATACACATTGTCACACTTGATCTTGCTAAAACTGATGAACTTCCCTCCAAAGCCGAAGAAGCCATCAGTCACTGGGGGCATGTTGATTACTTATTTAATAACGGGGGTATCAGTCAACGCTCAAATGCTATTGATACTAACCTTGATGTTATTCGCACGGTCATGGAGATTAATTTTTTTGGATCTGTTGCCCTTACCAAAGCTGTATTGCCATCTATGATTGAGCGAGAATCGGGACATATCGTGATTACCAGTAGCGTGATGGGGAAATTCGGTACAAGATTACGATCCAGCTATGCAGCTTCGAAACATGCATTGCACGGTTATTTTGACTCCCTCCGCCAAGAAGTGTACGACAAGAATATTAAAATATCATTGGTTTGTCCGGGCTTCATTAAAACGAATGTCACCAAGAATGCTTTGGAAGGCGATGGCAGCAAGCATAATAAAATGGGCAAGGGACAAGAACATGGAATGCCCGCCGATGAGTTTGCTCGGAAGCTCATTCCCAAAATAAATCGAGGAAAAGAAGAAATATATATTGGTGGAAGCGAAATTTGGGCTGTTTATTTAAAGCGATTTTTCCCGCGCCTGCTCAACAAAATGCTCCGAAAGGTAAAAGTAACCTAAAATAAAAAAGGCCCTCCTTGCAGGAGGACCTTAAAATAAATTACGTAGTTAAACCTACCGGGTTACGACTTTATCAACCACATAAACAACGCCATTCGCAGGTGATTCATCTTCTTTCTGGACTTTAACACCCATAGAAGATTCTACCTCATCTGCTGAAATTTCTCCTTGATACAAATGGTTTTGTACAACCTGCTGCGCTTGCTTTTGGTTTTCTTTTGCTGACTCCACATCAACCTCTCCCTTTGCTAAGGCATCATTGCTGGGAGCCAATACAGTATATGGTCCCTGCTGGGCCAACACCTGCGCAAAGCCGGATTGTTCAAGTAGATCAGAAAAGTCTGAAGTGTCACTGTTTTCGCTAACTTTATCCACAACCGTTTCGCCTTGTACTTGTGACTGTCCTCCACCCTGGCCAACAGCAAAATTTGCACTTAATGCGAATACCAATAAAACTGCAAACGACGCTGAAATGAGCTTTTTCATTTTTGATGTCATAGTAAAATAGTTTAGTTGAAAATTGTTAGAGAGCTACTCACTCTTTTTGAGAGTAATTAAACACTCAAATATTTTCAGTATTCTACAAAACCTCTAATTGCTTTCAGCCCAGTCGTTTACGTTTATTCAAATAGGCCAATAACGCCAGATCAAATTCGCTTTGCGTGTCCAATTGTTCGAAATCAATCTGGAATTCGCTACAGGCCATCTTAAACTTATGGGTTAGCTCCTCAACTTTTTTCTGATAGTCTTCGCGAATTTGGGCCGGCAGTACTTCCATCTGTGATCCGGTCTCCATATCCTGCATACGCAATCTGCGATCGGGAAAGTCGAGTTTTTGTTCACTTTTTTCTTCCAGCACGTTAAAAAGCAATACTTCATGCTTGCGATGGCGCAGATGTTTTAGAGAGGAAATTAATTGATCATGCTGCTCAACATTTTCAAACAGATCTGTGAGCACAATTACCAGGCTGCGATGATTGAGCCGCTCGGCCACCTCGTGCAACACTTTTGATGTAGCTGTTTTCCGTTTTTCAGGATCTCCCTGCTGCTCTTCTTCTAACAGCTTTTCAAATTCCGAAAACAACATCCGCAAATGTGAATACGAAGACTTCGCCGGAATAAATTGATTAACTTCTTCACCAAAAGTAATCAGCCCACAGGCATCGCGCTGACGATGCATCAGATACATCAAAGACGAACCGAAATGGATGGCATAACGCAATTTACTCCACGGACTAAAATATTTAAAATACATCGAGCTGCTGGTATCCAGCAGTATATAACAGCGCAGGTTGGTCTCCTCTTCATATTTTTTGACATAAAGACGCTCCGTTTTTCCAAAAACCTTCCAGTCGATATGTTTTATTTCATCACCAGGATTATATGGGCGGTGCTCGGCAAATTCTACGCTGAATCCGTGGTGTGGACTTTTATGCAGTCCCGAAATAAATCCTTCAACAATTTTTCGGGCCCGTAACTCCAACGGCGCTAACTGTGATAATAATTCGTGATCTAATAACATATTTACTCCTTTGTCAAAAACTGGAACCGTAATCTAATAAAATATCAAGGTGAACCCTGAACCAACATCTAAATATAATTACAGGTAAAAAGTTTATTCTTTTCTACAAATGGTTATCTTAGGAACCCTAAATTATGGAAAAACCCTTTCTGAAATACTGTAACAAAGCTTAAAACTTATGGCGCAAGTAATTACCACTGCTGATCAAATTGATTTCACTGTTGATGATCGTCCATCAATGCCTTTGCCAACAGAAGTGTTAATGGTTCGCCCCCTTCACTTTTCAGTTGACTATGTGATCAATCCACACATGGCCGACCAGGTAGGGAAGGTCGATAAAATTGAAGCCAATAATGAATGGGAGCTCGTTCGCTCACTGTTCGATCAAATTGGGATGAACGTTCATGTCATTGAAGATCAGGAAGGATTGCCCGATATGGTTTTCTGTGCTAATCAAAGCTTACCCTATATTAATAGTGACGGCCAAAAACATGTTTTCATGAGCATCATGCATGCCAACGAACGCAAGGATGAAGTGCCTTATTTTGAGCAGTGGTATCGTCAGCATGGCTACGAACTGCACTATCTTGATGAGGAAAACATTAATGACTTTGAGGGCTGCGGTGATGCAATCTGGCATACAGGTAAACAATTGCTTTGGGGCGGATATGGCTACCGTTCATCCATGGAAGCATATGAGACTATTTCAGATACATTTGATGTGCCGGTATTAGCTCTCGAGTTAGTAGATGAATCATTCTATCACCTTGACACCTGCTTCTGTGTGCTGGATGAAAATACGGCCCTTATTTATCCCGAGGCTTTTACCAATGAAGGATTAGCTATGATTAACAAAATGTTTGAGAAGGTGATCCATGCCTCTAAATATGAAGCCGAAGAACTTTTCGCCTGTAATGCCTCTTGCCCCGATGGACGTAATGTGATTATCCAGCAAGGTTGTACGGATGTAAATAAAAACCTGCGCGATGCCGGATTCTCAGTCCATGAGGTAAGTACCTACGAATTCCTCAAAAGCGGCGGCAGTGTCTTCTGCATGAAAATGTTGTTGTGGTAAGGTAGTTATGAGTATTGAGTCGTGAGTAATGAGTAAACTCACTGCTTTCACTCACTTATAAATTAGATTATAATTTAGCACCGTTGCTCTGTGGCGGTGCCTTTTTTATAACTTATTCAATGGGTAGTAGCTTGTAATTTAAATTACTACCCGCTCGTTACTCATTAGCTAATAAAGAATATTGGGAAGGCATAAAATGAAGCATCCAGAAGAATCACAAGGAACGGAATATCGCTGCGCATACTGCGGAGAGATTAATCATACCTTTGTGGATCCCTCGCAGGGAAATACACAAAAATATATTGAGGATTGCCAGGTTTGTTGCCGTCCCAATGAACTTTCGGTCTCGTATGATCAATGGAATAAAGAATTCATTATTCAAAGCCGGCAAGCACAGTAAGTACTTAAGTGCTATCGTATTGGAGTTATAAAAGTTCAACCACTTCTATATAACGCTTTCCAACAATAGTGCTTTTCTCCTCTACCACTTAAATACTTTTCTAAATCTCCTTTGAAAATAGATGTTCGGATTTGTATCTTTCCACAGTTTTGCGCTGGAGCTAAATGAAGCGCACAAATTTTGAACACCAGATGCTATAACAGCAAACGTTGATATTCAAGTCTACGAAATTTAAAGCAGCTGGCAGGCTCAACTGCCATGAAAAATTTCCGAATAATACTTCGATTCGGAAAACACATATTCCATTCTCTTTTTTAAAATCCGACTCATTGTTAGTCGGATTTTTTTTATGTCTAAACTTTAATACCACAAAACCAATATATCCTCACTATGTCACTCTATCCCAGAGATAAAGCTATCATTGCTCTATCCGATGGCACCGTTGAACACGGATACGCCATTGGCAAAAAAGGCACTACCGGCGGTGAACTTTGCTTTAACACCAGTATGGTCGGCTACCAGGAAATCTTTACCGACCCCAGCTACTACGGCCAACTTATGATGATGACCTATCCCCATATCGGGAATTACGGCACAATGAGCCGTGACGATGAAGCCCGGAAGGTTATGATCGCCGGACTAATTGTCCGATCTTTTTCATGGGAACACAGTAACTCTCAGGCCGACAGTAACCTGCAGGAATACCTGGAGCGCAACGAAGTTGTCGGTATTACCGGTATTGATACTCGGAAGCTGGTCCGACACATCCGAAGCAAAGGTGTGATGAACGCCGTAATTTCTTCCACCGAACTCGATGAAGATAAATTAGTGGAAAAAGCCAAAAACTGGGACGATATGGTTGGTCTTGAATTGGCGACCGAAGTTACGCGCCGAGAACCGCAAACGTTCCATAGTGACGGCCCATTTAAAGTCGCTGCTTTTGACTATGGCATCAAACAAAGCATAATTGATAATCTTGTTGAACGAGGATGCACGCTCCGCGTTTTTCCCGCTAAAGGCGACTTCAAAGAAGAGCTTGACAACTGGAATCCTGATGGATTCTTCTTTAGCAACGGTCCCGGCGATCCCGATGCCACAGCAAAATATGCACTGGATGCTGTAAACTATGCGAAAGAAACCGGCAAACCGATGTTCGGCATTTGTCTTGGACACCAGCTAATGGCCCTATCTGAAGGGATCTCCACAACCAAAATGTACGTAGGACATCGTGGAGCTAATCACCCGGTTAAGAACCTCGAAAACGGTCTGGTAGAAATTACGACTCAAAACCATGGTTTTGCAGTAGATGAAGAAGCACTTGATAAATCTAAAGTGGAAGTGACCCACGAAAATCTGAACGACGGTACCATTGAGGGGCTCCGGTTCAAAAACTTTCCGGGGATGTCAGTACAATATCACCCCGAAGCATCACCCGGACCGCACGATTCTCGCTATCTCTTCGATCAGTTTTTGGATATGATCAAAGAAGAAAAAGGAGAACCAGCATAAAATATTGAGTACGGGGGATATCGCCATCACCCCAAGCATAGAATCCAAAGAAATCTTAATCTGTAATACAGAAGCTCACTAACCAAATGCCACGACGCAACGATATTAATAAAATTCTTATCATAGGATCAGGACCAATTGTAATCGGCCAAGCCTGTGAATTTGACTACTCCGGTTCCCAGGCCTGTAAATCGCTTAGAGAAGATGGCTACGAAGTTGTGCTCATCAACTCTAACCCGGCTACTATTATGACCGATCCTATGATGGCCGATGAAATTTATCTAAAACCTCTCACCGAAGAATCAATAAAAGAAATTGTAGAAATTGAAAATCCCGATGCCGTTCTACCCACGATGGGGGGACAAACGGGGCTAAATCTAACCAGAAATCTACAACAGGAAAATTATTGGACAGAGCGTGATATTAAAATTATAGGTGTAGACATTGATGCGGTTGATATTACTGAAGATCGCCAGCAGTTTCGCGATCTGATGGATGAAATCGATATCCCACAGTGTCGTAGTCGCGCCGCTGAATCGGTGCTCGAAGCCAAAGAAATTGCTGAAGATCTGGGCGGCCTGCCAATTGTCATTCGTCCTTCGTTTACAATGGGGGGAGCCGGTGGCGGTATCGTCTGGACTGAAGATGAGTTTGAGAAAAAAGTATTGCGCGGGCTGGAAATGAGTCCTGTACACCGCGTACTCATTGAAGAATCAATTTTTGGCTGGAAAGAATATGAGCTCGAATTGCTTCGCGATCCCAACGATAACGTCGTCATTATTTGCACGGTTGAAAATATCGACCCGATGGGTGTGCACACCGGCGACTCGGTAACCGTGGCTCCATCACAAACACTGACCGATAAACAGTTCCAAATGTTACGCGACGCGGCTATTAAAATGATGCGTTCAATCGGGACTTTTGCCGGCGGTTGCAATGTGCAGTTTGCCGTTGAGCCAGGCAGCGATCGCTTTGTCGCTATCGAGATTAATCCGCGCGTGAGCCGATCTTCTGCCCTCGCATCCAAAGCAACGGGATACCCCATTGCTAAAATTGCCACAAAACTGGCGGTAGGCTATAACCTTGACGAGCTACCCAACCCCATTACGGGTAATACCTCGGCCTGTTTTGAGCCCTCTATTGACTATGTGATTGTGAAGGCGCCGCGTTTCAACTTTGAGAAGTTCCCCAATGTAGATGAAGAACTTACCACACAGATGAAAGCGGTAGGTGAAGTAATGTCCATTGGCCGAAACTTCCCCGAGGCACTAAACAAGGCCTATCAATCGCTCGAAATTGGTCGATCCGGGCTGGGCGCTGATGGCTACAATGAGTTGCATCGTAAAGAAGTGCGTGAACGACTCAAAAAACCTTACTGGGATCGCATGCTGAACATTCGAAATGCCTTTAAATTGGGCGCCTCAGTCGAAGAAATTGCAGACATTACGAAAGTTGATCCGTGGTTCCTGCAACAGATTCGATACATGGTTTCCCTCGAAAACCGTACTGAGGGACAGTCGCTCGATACCATCTCCAAAGATGATCTTTTTGAACTTAAACAAGCAGGCTTTGGGGATGAGCAAATTGCTTGGCTGATGAGCCAGAGCAATGGAAAAGTCACGGAGAAAGAAGTACGAGAAAAGCGTCATGAATTTGAGCTTAAACCCTCGTTTAAAGTGGTTGACACCTGTGCTGCGGAATTCCCCGCCGAGACGCCCTACTTCTACTCCGCCTACGAAGGCGAAAACGAGAGTGAAGTAACCGACAAGAAAAAAGTAATGATTCTGGGAAGTGGCCCCAACCGTATTGGCCAGGGTATTGAATTTGACTACTCCTGCGTGCATGCCGTGAAAGCCGCCCAGGAAATGGGTTATGAAGCTATCATGGTGAACTGTAATCCCGAAACAGTTTCCACCGATTTCGACACCGCTGATAAACTCTACTTTGAGCCGGTGTTCTGGGAGCGCGTCATGGATATCTATGAACACGAACAACCCGAAGGAGTTATCCTCCAAGTTGGGGGACAAACGGCGCTGAAGCTTGGCAAAAAGTTTGTCGAAGAAGGCATTAAGATTTTCGGAACTGATTTCGAAATGATTAACTTTGCCGAAGATCGCGGCTCATTCTCTGAGTTTCTTAAAAAGCTGGACATCCCTTTCCCTTCATATGGAACGGCAGAAGATGTGGATGGAGCGTTAGAAATTGCAAACCGTATTGGCTACCCGGTACTCATCCGTCCCAGTTACGTACTTGGCGGACAGGGAATGCGCATTGCCGTAAAACAGGAGGAGCTCGAATTTTATACCGAGCGCGTCCTTGACACCCATCCCGAAAATGCCTTCCTCATCGACAAGTTCCTGGAACATGCCGTTGAGGTAGATGTGGATGCTGTATACGATGGTGATGATCTTCATATCGCAGGTATCATGCAACATATCGAGCCAGCAGGTGTACATTCGGGCGACTCCACAGCAGTTATCCCGACTTACTCGTTAAGTGATACAGCTATCGAAAAAATTAAAGAGTATCACGAGAAAATTGCTGCAAATATGAATATCAAAGGATTCCTGAATGTGCAGTATGCCGTTAAAGGAGATGATGTATATGTATTGGAGGCGAACCCACGTTCGACACGAACGATACCATTCCTTGCAAAAGCAACTGGACGTCCGGAAGCCCGGATTGCTGTCAAAGTAATGCTGGGTGCTAAGCTCAAAAACTTTGACACTGAGGATCTGACGTCAAAGCTCGATAAATGGGCCATTAAAGAACCGGTATTTCCGTTCGATAAATTCCCAGAGGTTAAAAAAGAACTTGGTCCCGAGATGAAATCTACGGGTGAAACCATCTACTTTATGGAAGACTTCAATGACGAACACTTCAAAAAACCATACGAGTTTAAAAACCTTTATCTGAGCAAATAATACTCTTATATTTAGCTACTTTTTAACAGATGCCATCGCAAAGTTGCGATGGCATCTGTATTCTATACCAACCACACTTAGACGTAATTTATAACTCCGATTTATTTGTCTAATCAGATAAATCAGATTTTATCAGCAACACATGATTACAGAAGCACGCAACAAACTTAATAACGTTTTTGGATTTGAGGATTTTCGCCCCCTTCAGGAAGATATCATTTCAAATGTTATGGACGAGAAAGATACGCTCGTCATTATGCCTACTGGCGGAGGAAAATCGCTCTGCTACCAAATTCCGGCCCTCCTCTTTGATGGGCTAACAGTTGTGGTATCTCCACTCATATCGCTGATGAAAGACCAGGTTGAACAGCTTCGTCAGTATGATATTCCCGCAATTTACCTCAACAGTTCGCTTACTGATGAAGAATATGAGTACAACATCCAGCGACTGAAAGACAAAAAAGTAAAAATGCTGTATTTAGCTCCAGAAACACTGCTCATGGAGCGTACGTTAAACCTACTGGATGATCAAAATGTAGATCTGTTTACCATTGATGAAGCGCACTGTATCTCGGAGTGGGGACACGATTTTCGTCCCGATTACCGCGAACTTACGACGGTCCGTGATCGATTTCCCAATGCCACCTGCATGGCGTTGACCGCTACGGCCACACCACGGGTTCGCCAGGATATTAAAGAGGTTTTAGAGTTTGAAGATTCCGATACTTTTCTGGCCAGTTTTGACCGTAAAAACCTGTTTCTGAAAGTCGCTGATAAAGAAGATCCACTGGAACAAACCCTTGATTTCCTCTATACCCGTAAAAAGCAATCTGGCATTATTTATTGCTTCTCCCGCAAGCAGGTAGAAGAACTTTTTGTGGAGCTCAAGAAAGCGGGACATTCGGTAAAACCCTACCATGCGGGCCTTTCGAAACGTCTCCGAAATCGCAACCAAGAGCTGTTTATCCGTGATGATGTAAGCATTATTGTAGCCACAATCGCTTTTGGAATGGGTATCGACAAGCCCAATGTGCGCTTTGTGATGCACTACGATATGCCCAAAAATATTGAGTCGTATTATCAGCAAATTGGTCGCGCCGGACGTGACGGACTTCGCTCTGACTGCCTGTTGCTGTACAGCCGATCCGATAAACAAAAGATTCAGTATTTTATTAATCAGAAAGAAGGCAAAGAAAAAGAGGTGGCTGAAAAGCACCTTAAAGACCTGATGAAGTTTTTGGAGACCGATGAGTGCCGCCGCGTTCCACTGATGAAATACTTTGGTGAAACTTATGAAAAAGACGATTGCGGCATGTGCGATAACTGTCTATCGGTAGATGCCGAAGTTGAAGATCTGACGGTGCAAGCACAAAAGATGCTCTCTTGTATTTCTCGTACGGATGAGGAATTTGATGCGTATTATATTGCTGATATCTTGCGCGGCTCCACCAAACACAAAGTGCTCGAAAATGGGCATGACGAGCTGTCAACCTATAATATTGGAAACGAGTGGGCCAAAGAACACTGGATTCTTTTAGCCCGATTGATGGTGAAACAGGGCTATTTACATACCGAAGAAGAGGCTGATGCACTGCACATCACGAAACAGGGACAAGCAGTATTAAGTGGAAAAGAAAATGTTTTTGGTGTGCTTGATCGTACAGATACGGTTGTAGATGATGAATCTATGGACCGGACCACAGCTGAAGTTGAGCAAAACTATGACAATGACCTTTTTGAACAGTTAGAAGCTAAACGAAAGGAATTGGCTGATCAACAGTCGGTACCACCTTATGCTATTTTCCCGGATACAACGCTTATGGAAATGGCCTACTACTACCCACAATCAAAAGATAACCTGATGCCAATTTATGGTGTGGGATCAGTAAAACTGAAAAAGTACGGCACTGATTTTCTGAAAATCATTAATAAATACTGCCGGGCCAATGATGTGGAAGAAAACAGTGAGGCCCTCAAAGAGAAACGGGAAAAACTGCAAGAATATGGCGAACCTTACCAGCGCATTGGCAAAGAATACAACGCAGGCAAATCCATTGAACACCTGGCCGAACAGTTTGGTGTTAAAGATGTGACCATCATCAAACATTTAAAGAAGTATCTGAAAGAAGGCAACCAAATTCGTCCAGAAGGTATTGTCAAAGTCTCATCCCTATCGCATCGAAAACGGGAAGAAGTCATGGACATCATGGACGAAGTGCCTACTCACATGCTTCGCAAAATATATACCGAGCTTGACAAGTCCGTAAGCTATAGTGAGTTACGAATCATCCAGCTATACTACATGGCCATGAATAAAAAATAGTTTTAAAGGATTAGCTATTATCCCTATCAATATCAGGTGATTTCCACCCGCCATTTATATCACATCTGAAGTGATCTTTTCTTATCATTCGGGTGCATCCATATAAATACAAAATATTGCTATGAGCTCTCGAAATTTAATCGTTGCCTTTGGCGGGGTATCACCGGAACATGAGGTATCCGTATTATCGGCCATGCAAGTAATTGCCTCGATGAAAGACACTCAGTTTAACATTGTACCCCTTTACATTTCCAAATCCGGACGGTGGTTAACGGGAGCTCCCCTTCTGAAGATGGAAAACTATCAAGACCTGGATGCACTTATCAAACAGGCTACCCCTTGTACCTTTTCACATGATGAATTGGGCAAAGCTGTTTTATTGGAAACCGAAAAGAGGGGCTTTTTCAGCTCTCCCCAGAGTTATTCTATCCATGCGGTAATTCCAGCCTTTCATGGATCTGAGGGTGAAAACGGATCATTCCAGGGAACCTGCGAGATGTATAACATCCCCTATGCCGGCAGCAATGTTTTTGCATCAAGCTTGGGCATGGACAAGGTTAAAGCCAAAGATATTTGTCGGGCACACGGAATTCCAGTGGTTGAGGGATTCGATTTTTATGAAACAGAATGGGTTAACGACCAAAAATCGATACTTAACATTGCCGAGGAATTAGGATATCCGGTTATTATCAAGCCTGTATCACTGGGCAGCAGCATTGGAGTGATGAAGGCAGCACATGAAGATGAACTCATCGATGCTGTAGAAACGGCATTCCGATATGATGAGAATCTCATGGTTGAAAAAGCGATTACTCCACTGATGGAAATTAATTGCTCGGTTTTAGGTCATGCCGATGATCTAAAAACCAGCGTATGTGAACGCCCGCTTGGAACAGATGAAACACTTTCTTTTGAAGATAAATATCAATCCGACAACGGATCACAAAAAGGAATGGCATCGGCTGATCGTGAAATTCCGGCTGATATTTCTGATGAACTCACTAAAAATATCCAATCATTATCCGCCGATATTTTTAAACTATTTCGTGCCAGCGGGGTAGCAAGACTCGATTTTTTGATCAATGCCAATAGCAAAGAACTCTATTTTAATGAAATTAATACTATTCCCGGGTCATTCTCTTTTTACCTTTGGGAAGAAAGTGGAATGAATATGCAGGAATTAATGCTAAAATTAGTTGATATTGCTACCAAACGGCATCAGAAAAAGGTAGGGCGAATTCGTTCTTATGATACCAACCTGCTTGATGAAAAAGCCGTTAAGGGGATTAAAGGATTAAAAGGAACGAAGAATAAGTCATCAGAAAATTAGTCGCTGCAACTAAATAAATCGGTTATGAAATCACTACATTTGTATCGGAATTTGCCTGTCTTTGCGTTACTCATTCTACTTCTTTGGGGATGCAAACAACCCGAAACCGTGATTATCAACGACGCTCCACGTACAACAGCAGAAGCTGATACTACTGATCAAACAACAGATGAAAGTGCCAGTTTTCAAAAACTCGTAATTGGCGAATATCAGTCGATCACCAGTTTTGACCCCCTGTTAGCTAATAATTCGGCAACGTTACGTGCGCTTCAACTGATTTACGAAGGGCTTGTACGTTTGAATAACACCGGTGACGTTACCCCTGCTGTTGCAAAAAGTTGGGAAGTTAGTCCCGACTCAACGCGCTACACCTTTCAACTAAATCGGAACATCTATTATCACGATAATGATGTATTTAGTACGGGTACGGGTCGGCGATTGACAGCTAATGATGTCAAGTTTGTTTTTGAGCGGATGGCCTTGAAGGGAGTTCCCAAAAAGGCAGCAAATTTATTTATGAATATCAGGGGCTTTGAACCATTCTTTCAAGAGCAACAACATATTTATGTCCCGAAGCAACGTACGCTTGCAGACGTTTCCGGGATCCAAACGCCCAATGACAGTACTGTTGTTTTTGAACTCAAACAAAAAGATCCCAGGTTCCTCAAAAAATTGGCAACGCCGTATGCCGTAATCTACCCTCATGAGGCCGTCAACTCATCACAAAACACTTTTGCTCCAGTTGGAACCGGCCCCTTCAGATTTTCAACAAATAGAAGTGACTCACTTTATGTCTTTTCAAAATCTGAAAAATACCGCCAACAATCGCAGATTCAGCTAAACCGTGCTGACATTATCACTGGTCAATCAGAAAAACAGCTGCTGCGACAATTAGGAACAGAAGATATTGGCGTACTCCCGCAGATGGGCCCGAACATGATTCAAAATCTCATCGGTAATAATGGAGAGTTAATCCCTTCATACAAAGGGCAATTCGTACTGAATAAGCGCAACCTTCCAACAACATTTGCTCTTTATCATAACGGCAACGCTCCCTTTTCTTCAGCAGATGCACAACGTCTTTCTGCCTTAGCATACGAACATACATCGCAATATTTTGGGCAACTGCCCACTTCAATAGTTTACCCTGATTCCCTGCCTCAGTCTTCACTATTCGATACAACTCTGGCAGCCGATCAGATAGATGTGATCTACTCTGATGATCCTTATGTTCGTACTTATTTAGGCTCTCTCTCTAAAGTCGTTTCGCAACAGAATACCAAATTACAGATGGTAGAGATACGGGTACCAACAAGCGATACGGAACTCTATTTTAAAAAAGGGCTGCCATTAATTGATAATAATGATAATAGCAACGAACCAATTTTTCGGTTTTATGTTCATCCCCCCTCATTACAACGAAGTGGAGTTCAAAATCTAAACTTCAATGATTATGTGTGGTGGATAGACCTTCGAAATGTAACCGTCCCAACCACTGATTAACAAACTTTCTATGACATTTGCCGTTATAGCAAATCCCACAAAATACTCAGTTAAAAAGCCGTTTATTGAGCTCTTAACATGGTCTGACGAAAACGATGTGCAGGTTTTTTTCTGCTCGGATCTGCAGGAACTATATAGTGGAGAAGAACATCCCTCTGCGGTGATTGTAGCAGATGAAGAAACGGCTATTGATAAGGCGGACATCATTATTGCTCTCGGCGGCGACGGGACGATGCTATACACAGCGCGGCTGATGAAAAGCATTCCAAAACCAATTTTAGGGGTCAACAGCGGACGGCTTGGGTTTATGGCTAATACCCAGAAAGAAAATATTCACGAGGCGCTTGATGATGTTCTGCAAGACAACTACCGTATCGAAAAACGATACCTGTTAGAAGCAAAGGATAACCAGGAAAATCTTTATCACGCTCTTAATGAGTTTCTGTTCTCAAAGCGAGATTCGACTTCGATGGTGAATGTCGGGGCCGAATATAATGGCATGTTTATCAACAATTACTGGGCCGATGGCCTGATTGTTGCCTCACCTACAGGTTCTACTGCCTATAATCTTTCTTCCGGTGGACCTATTGTAATGCCCAATACCAATGTAATGGTTGTAACTCCCATTAATCCACATACGCTAACTACACGACCGTTGGTACTGCCCTCAGACAAATATTTGAAGGTAACTATTAAAAAGCAGGATCACGACGTACTCTTTTCTTACGACGGCCAAATCAAAGAAATTGAGACCTATCCATTTGAAGTAAATATCAAGCGCTCCAACTTTACGATTGATCTGATTGAACTGCCTAACCAAAGTTATTTTGATACCCTCCGTAACAAGTTAATGTGGGGTATGGATTCGAGGCAACGATCATAGTGTTCAAGGTTGAAAGTTCAAGGTTCAAAGCCACAAGATTCAACATTTCAACATTTAACCTTCAACTGTTCTATCCCTGATATTCAGCTCATAAAATCGTATCTTCCACCTGAAATTTTTAATCCCCAAAAACTATTAGTCTCATGAAAGTAACAGTAGTCGGTGCCGGCGGTAATGTCGGTTCAACGGTATCAATGGCCGTAGCACAACGCGATTTTGCAAAAGAAGTTGTTATGGTTGATATCGTACAAGAGAAAGACGGAGATAAAATTTATCCATCAAAAGGACGTGCCCTTGACCAGTGGGAATCTTCGCCCATTCACCAGTTTGATACCAAACTGACCGGTACCGTTGATTATGAAGATACGGCCGGATCAGATGTATGCGTTATAACAGCCGGTGTTCCTCGTAAGCCAGGCATGAGTCGTGACGACTTGCTCGAAATCAATGCCAATATTGTTCAGGATGTTACTGAAAAGCTTGTTAAGCATTCTCCTAACACCATTATCATTGTCGTTTCCAATCCCCTTGACGTGATGGCACAGGTTGCCCTCGAAACCAGTGGACTTGATTCCAGTCGCGTAATGGGAATGGCTGGTATTTTAGATACGGCTCGTTACCGCTCGTTCCTTGCCGAAGAAATTGGCGTTTCTCCCAAAGACATTCAGGCACTTCTGTTAGGCGGGCACGGAGACACCATGGTTCCTCTTCCCCGCTTTACGACCGTTTGCGGAATGCCTATCACCCAGTTTATTGATGAAGATAAACTTGAAGAAATCGTTGAACGCACCAAAGGCGGCGGTGGTGAACTCGTCAACCTGATGGGAACCTCTGCATGGTATGCACCTGGCGCAGCAGCCGCACAAATGGTAGAAGCGATTATGCTTGACCAAAATAGGGTATTCCCTTGTGCTGCTCACCTAAACGGCGAATACGGACAGGAAGATCTATTCTTAGGCGTTCCCGTGAAGCTCGGCAAAGGCGGAATTAAAGAAATTATTGAGGTTGACTTAAACGACGAAGAACAAGAACTTTTAGATGAGTCAGCTGATCACGTGCACTCTGTGCTTAAAGATTTCCGTCAGCTGATGGATAAATAAATCGCAATAAATTTGAGGACGTAAGGCCCTCACTACTTGCATTTACAAAAAGGGATTTCGCCGACCATAGCGAAATCCCTTTTTCTTTTATAACCCTACCTAAACAACAAATTTTTACGGTGCTGAAATTAACACAATATCTTCAGCTACAAGCCCTTTCTCATTTTCGACCATGTCAAACTCAAAAATAAGATCACGGCTTGGTAAAAAATTTGTATCAAAATTGTCCTCAAATTGCGAAATATGTGCAAAAACAGTACTGTAAGGAGACTCATCAAAACGAGAATCGGTAATCCATAGATTTTTCCCTATACCCGTCAGAAATCGCAAAAATCCATACCCATCATCGTGGGAAAAATCATAGCAAACCCCACGTACACGCGAGCCCGGCTTTCCCCAGGCGTAGGGCGATTCAATAGGCAGGAGGCCAGGAATTAAATAACCCGAAATATAGACATCCGTTTCTTCTTTGAGATTTTTTGACATATCATCGAAACCGATAAGCTCAACACGTGCTCCCTTACGCTGAATAGCATCAATCACACTCACATAACTACCGTTATTGGTCAAAAGCAGCACTTTATCCAGATCATCAGCTTGCGTGACCATATCCACGGCCATATCCATATCGACGGTAGATTTCGTAATCGTCTCCTGTGTTTCCTCATCGCGATAGTACTGTACCGGTTTCTTGATCACCTTATACTCAAAATCGCGTAGCACCTCACTAAAGCGGGTCGTTTTATTTTTGTAATCCTGATCTTCTTCGGCTCGGCGTTCATCAAAAGCCAAGTATACATTCATACGAGAAGGTACCGAACCATCACGTGAAGCAAACTTTCGAAGAATATCATACCGCAGACCAAAACCACCATTCATAGTTACATTCACTGCATCAACATAAATACCTACTTTACTTTCCATAATAATATCACCAAATAGTTTTGAAATTATTTGATCAATAATTTTACAAGGCAGGAGACCGCTGAAACCATAAATGCTTTTACAACAAAAACGGAATCGTAGTCTTATCGCTTCTTATAATAATTTGGTAATGCCAGTAAGACTACTCCTGCACTACCTATTAATAACACGATGAAGCGACTCGTCCATTCCGACCCCATCCAATTAACTACCGATGGAAGAAAGTAAACAGAAGCTGCTCCAACAATCATCATCCCAAAAGCCCGAAACAGTTGGTAGTCAACCTGATATACCTGTACGCTTTTATAGTAGAGAAGCATAGCCATAGAAGCGTAACTGATCAGGGTTGCACCCGCCGATCCCATCATGCCGTAATATGGTATTAATATTAGATTGGCAACAACTGTAATACCAGCTCCGACAAGCGTAATAATGGGCAGAATCTTAGTTTCTTCTTCAATGAAGATACCCGCTGAAAAATTCATATACCATCCTTGAAACCAATAAGCACCCAATAGTAGCGGAACAATAGAAAGCCCCGACCAATACTGCTCACCTACTAAATATAAGTCGAGCCCAGGTATCTTTATTTGGACGATCTGCTGCGCAAAAAGAGCCACAAATAAAAAACAAATACCGGCAACCACATTAAAATATCGAAATACATCCCGATAAAGCTCAGGCGCATCAGGATCGTCCGATTCGCGTAAAAAGAAAGGTTGCCAAGCCATTCGAAACATCTGCACGAACAGCAGCATAAATACCGACAGCTTATAACAAGCACTGTAAATCCCCACGATATCATCGGGTGTCATGTCGGGACGGTATAACTCTGCCACTGTTGATTGGGATAGGTAATTGCCCAGAAAAAATCGGTCTAACGTTTCATTGATGGCATACCCCAATCCCGCAGGCACAAAGGGCAAACCAAATCGCAGTGCTTTCTTGAAAATAGGCGTATCCCAGCGGCCGGAAAGCATCGGCATCGTTACAACCCAAATCACCAAAAACGTTAATCCAGAAGCGATAAGACTGGCGAAAAAGACTGCTTCGATACCCCACTGCAATCCTAATATAAGGTAAAATTGCAATCCCACATTGACCAAGATATTACCTGTTTTCAGAATGGCAAACATCCATTGCCGACGGACCAGTCGAAGCTCAGCAAAAGGTACCAGCACCATCGTATCAAACCAGAGGATGCCGAGCATCATCCAATATAAATTTTTACTGCCTGTGGATTCCAAGCTCATTGCCGGCATTAAAACCGGGGCAAAAAACACCAATAACAGAACCAGTACGGACGAAAGTGCTCCTAATCCTAATTGTAGTGTTTTGAAAACATTTTTTGCCTGTTCCCGATCTTTGGCATAGCGCAGGTAAGCCGACTCCATCCCAAAAGTAAAAACAACATTCAAAAATGCCAGTCCGGCATAAACCAAACTTACCACACCATACTGAGAAGTAGCAAACTCAGCAGTATGCAGGGGCACAAGCAGATAACCAATGAATCGTGCTAACACACTGCTTATCCCATATACAAGCGTATCAGAAAGTAATTCTCGTAGCTTTTTCAAATGATGATATTATTTGTCTGGTATTATAGACTCTGAAACAAGTTTAGAGCGACGCTCTTTTTTAGTCTTCTCCAACCAGTTTTTCAAGGGCATGTACCCCAAGCACATAACTTTGTTTCCCAAACCCAGTGATAATTCCGGCAACAACTGCTCCGGTAAGCGTACGTTCGCGAAACTCTTCGCGCGCGTGGATATTCGAAAGGTGTACTTCCACAATAGGCATTTCAATTAAATCAAGCGCATCGCGAATAGCAACTGAGCTATGTGAGTATCCTCCGAAATTGGCAATAACACCATCGACATCACTTTCCATGAGCGATTGAATTGCCTCTACAAGTTCACCTTCCAAATTACTTTGAAAAAAAGTCATTTCGTGATTGGGAAATGAATCTATAAGCAGCTGTTCAATATCATTCAGTGTATCGGTACCATACTGTTTGGGATCACGTTTGCCCAACATATTTAAATTAGGTCCGTTAAGGATCGATACTTTCATAATGATATTTCGGCTGTAATTTTTCCTTTCAATTCAATCATTCGTTCTTCACTAACCGAAACATTGTGCCCTAATGCCATGACCTGATCTTCTTTGTAGAGTGGAATAAGATGTACATGCGCATGCGGAACTTCCAGCCCCTGTACAATCACTCCTGTTCGCAGTGGATTCAAAGCTTCATCAATAGCATGAGAGATATGTTTGGCTACTGACATCGTACTCTGCATGAGCTCATCCGGTAGGTCAAAAAAGTAATCAACCTCTTTTTTAGGAACTACTAAGGTATGCCCCTCAGCAATGGGATTGATATCCAAAAAAGCAATATGATCATCCGTTTCGGCTACCTTGTGACATGGAATTTCACCTTCAATAATTTTTGTAAAAATCGTAGACATAGTAGTTGTCAGTTGTCAGTTGTCAGTTGTCAGTTGTCAGTTGTCAGTTGTCAGTTGTCAGTTGTCAGTTGTCAGTTGTCAGTTGTCAGTTACAAGCTGGGTATTGGCTTCCTTATTGTCAAATGGAAGGGGTTAAATTCCATGTTAACTTAAATCGGACATTCCAATCAGTTTGTCACCCGATACTTCATATTTGATTCATCAACTTCAATAGTACCCTCTTCTCTCCCCCAATCCAAATACCCAAGCACTTCTGACAAAACCAAGAAAATGGCACCATTCTTAATAGCATCAGCAAACATTTCGTATGATAACTCCAGTAAGGTCCTCGGCTTTTCTTGAAGTATCTGCTTAATTTTTTGGTACCTCTTTTGGTGCTCACTCAAATGGTGGTCGGCCACAACTTTGGGATTTTCAATCACCTTACCATGCCCTGGTAGCACAAGTTTATGCTGCTCACGAACCCATTGTAGCGACTTTCGATACTGAAGTAAACTTTTATTTCGCTCATTCGTTTCTACGTCAAAATTGATAAGCGCATTGGTGCTAATGTGTCCCAACAAAAGATCACCGCCAAAGATAACATCTTGATCAGTTTTAAAAGCTACGTGTCCAGGAGCATGACCCGGGGTATGGTGAACACTTGCAGTTAATGTTCCGCTTGTTAACTCATCTCCCTCTTGTATCCATTCGGGCTCAATTGATAGCTGATACTGCTGCAACCAATCGAGCTGCTCTATCATCTGACGAGTAAAATCAGAGGGAATATTATGGCGGTTAAAAAAATATTCGAATAATTCACCATCATCATTACCAGCAAAATTTGCGCGCTCTAATGGATGACCAAATACCGTCGCATGCGCACGATCTGCAAGCAGCGCAGCTTGGCCATAGTGATCGGGATGCCCATGAGTAAGCCAAATCTCGTCAATATCCTCAATCTCTACCTCATGCTCATTCAGCCCCTTTTTCAAACAATCATACGCGTCATCAGCGTGGTGCCCGGTATCAACCAATACTATCTTATCATCTTTAATCAGATAGCAAAAAACATCTCCCACGGCAAATGGCGTAGGAATTTTAATTGAATGAACAAAAGAATTCGTGATCAAAACTGGGTTCAAATAGTCAATTAACTGGGATTCAATGTTGCCTTAAAGTATCATTTTTTAACCAGAAATCGATCTCATTTACAGTTCATTTTTCTAAAAAGAAGGTAATTAAAGAATTACTCAATTTTTGCTTGAAATTATTAGTAACAAACCCGTATATTTGGACTCTGTTTTTGACAGGAGAGTCGGTAGCTCAGTTGGTAGAGCAACGCCCTTTTAAGGCGTGGGTCGTGGGTTCGATCCCCTCCCGACTCACAATATGTAATGAATCTCTCTCTAAGCCTCTGCTGGTTGATAGCCTCAGAGGCTTTTTTTGTATAATATGTAATGATTGGTTTAGAATTTTGGAATTGCACAACCGTTAACTTTCGTTACATGTGATGTATATTTATCCCAACTATAGTTGATTGACTTTAAAACAATTTTATGGCTGAGAATAAGCAACAGAACAAAAACGAAGACAACAAGAAAAAAGGACTCAAAAGTCCCGGTGGTAACCAATATACTTTTTATTGGATTGTTTTAGCTGCCCTCTTTGGATTTTGGCTTTTCAGTTCGCAAGGCGGTGGACTTTTCGGTGGCCCTCCCACCATTGATTACAGTGAGTTTCGTAATCAAATCACTTCCGGCAATATTGAAAAAGTAGTGGTTCAGGGCGATCAGGTTTCCGGAGATCTTAAAGAACCAACACAACTTAATGCCGCTGAAAATGATACCACCCATTACAAAAGTTTTAATACGTACCTGCCGTCTTTCGGGGATGACAAGCTGATGTCTATGCTCGAAGAACATGAAATACAGGTTGAAACCCGCCCGAAGAGTGATTTTAACTGGTGGACGGTTCTGCTGTGGGGCTTGCCACTCATTTTCCTCATTATGATTGGCTTCCAGTTTTTCCGACAGATGCGCATGCAGGGACAAAACATGTTTAAAATCGGCGAAAGCAAAGCTAAACTGCAGGATGCTGAAAAAGTAAATACCACTTTTGATGATGTAGCTGGACTTGAAGGAGCTAAAACGGAGCTACAAGAAGTGGTAAGCTTCCTAAAAAATCCTAACAAATTTGATTCTCTCGGTGGTGAAATTCCCCGTGGTCTGTTGATGGTGGGCCCTCCCGGAACTGGTAAAACCTTGCTCGCACGTGCCGTGGCAGGAGAAGCCGGCGTTCCGTTCTTTACGATTACAGGCTCCGATTTTATGGAGATGTTCGTTGGGGTTGGCGCCAAGCGCGTTCGAGATATGTTTAATAAAGCCAAAGAAAAGGAACCGGCTATTATCTTTATTGACGAGATTGATTCCATTGGTCGTAAGCGTGGAGCCGGTCTTGGCGGTGGACATGATGAGCGTGAGCAAACTCTGAATCAGTTACTTTCAGAACTTGATGGTTTTGAAAAAAATGAAGGCGTTATCGTAATGGCGGCTACAAACCGGCCCGATATTCTGGATAAAGCCTTGCTTCGTCCCGGCCGTTTTGATCGCCAAATTACGGTTCACTTGCCTACACAAGAACACCGCGAACAGATTCTCCAAATTCATGCTAAGAACAAAAAGATTTCTGATAATGTAGATCTGGATGAAATTGCACGCTCTACCCCCGGTTTCAGCGGTGCTGACCTCAATAATCTTCTTAATGAAGCGGCCCTGATTGCTGCTCGTCATAAGCGCAAAGCAATTGAGCAACAAGATATTGATCAAGCGCGTGACAAAGTAATGATGGGACTTAAACGTGAAGGTATTCGATTGACTGAACACGAGAAAAAGCTTCTGGCTTATCACGAAGCTGGCCATGCAGTGGTTGCTGCCGTACTCCCTAATTCTGATCCCATCCACAAAGTAACCGTTATTCCGCGTGGAAAAGCGATGGGTGTTACTATGCAGATGCCTGAAAAAGAGAAATTTTTATACGAGAAAAAATATATGCTTGATCGTATGGCCGTAATGATGGGCGGGCGTGCTGCCGAAAACCTCATCTTTGATACTTCTACGAGCGGAGCTGAAAACGACCTCAAGCAAATACGTAAGCTTGCTCGCAAAATGGTACTCGACTGGGGCATGAGTGACAAGTTTAACAACATTGCCTTTGGCAGTCAGCGCGAACAAGTATTCTTGGGAGAACAGATGGGAAGTTCCAAGGAGTACAGTGAAAATACCGCCCAAGCAGTTGATGAAGAAGTGCAGCGTATTCTCAATGAGGCTTTTGATACAGCCATGAAAGCCATTACCGAACATCGCGATATCTTAGACAAACTGGCTGATGAACTTGTTGAACGCGAAGAGGTTCTGGGTAAAGAGGTCATGGAATGGCTTAATGGATCTTTAGAAGACGGCGTGTCTGAAGAAAAAAACGATAATATAGATGCTGAATCCAAATCGGACACATCTTCTAATAATCCCAAAAAGGAAGGCCAAGAAGACCTTTCTTCTAAAAAAGGTACAAAGCCTACCAATAACACAGAAGAGGAGTAACTTAACTTTAGGCTCCCTTCTATTGAATGCTTTTGGTTTTCAAACCATTAAGTAATGTAGAAACACATTACTTAATGGTTAATCAAAAGCTATAATTCGATGACCACATATAAAATAATTTTCCAAAGTGGAGTCACTACAGATATTGAGGCTGGATCTATTGAGTTAAACGATGTTCTCGACAAGGTCAAGGTACAAGACGACGATGGTCAAGAGATAGATGAAATGTACCTGGACTTTGACGATATATCTGCAATCATACCTCAATAGATTACCTCCCCACTACATGCATCTCTATAGGTATTAATCTGATATTTTCGTAACCTTATATTTATTAGGCACTTATACCACATATAAAACCAGAGAGGTCATATGCTGAAGGAGTTCAAAGAATTTGCGATCAAGGGGAACGTAGTAGATATGGCAGTAGGTATCATTATCGGTGCGGCTTTTACCAGCGTTGTTCAATCCTTGGTGAAAGACATGTTAATGCCTCCATTGGGATTGCTAATGGGTGGAGTCGACTTTTCAGAATTCTTTATTGTTTTAAAAGAAGGAACTATTCCTCCTCCCTATGCAACTATTGCCGCTGCACAAGAAGTTGGAGCCGTAACCTTGAATTATGGTGTTTTTATTAATGCTGTTATAAGCTTTCTTATTGTAGCATTTGCTGTCTTTATCTTGATTCGATACATCAACAAACTCAAAAGGCCAGAAGAAAAACCTGAACCTGTAGCTCCATCAATCAAAAAGTGTGAATTCTGTTTTTCAGATATTCCGGTTAAAGCCACACGTTGCCCAAACTGTACATCAGAACTGAGAGAATGATCATTTTGTGGCATGCTGAACTTCCGTGTCCCAGCCATTGGATGGGCATGTTTCAACGCAGGAGTATAAATTCTTCGTATAAACGGGGCTCGGCAGGGGGATATAAATTTTTCCTAAGACTTGTATTACACAAACAGGGCAACAATTAGCGTGTATAACACAGCACCAATGCCCGCAGCCGTGAGCGCTAACGGAATCTGCGTTTTCACGTGATCCATCAAATCACTGCCGGTAGCAAGTGAGGAAAGGATCGTCGTATCAGAAATAGGTGAACACTGATCCCCAAAAACACTACCACCCACAACCGCTCCAAAGCAGAGCGTTATGAAAAAGGGATCCGGCAGTATAGCCCAGGCCAGCGGCATTGCTACCGGGAATACTACCGCATAAGTTCCAAAAGAGGTTCCAGCCGCAAAAGCAATAATCATACATAATCCCATTAAAATAGCTGGCAAAAAGACCGGTGTAATTGCGTCCCCAACCAAGGCCACTACATACTCAGCAGTACCAACCGACTCGGCCACTTCTTTGAGTGTTACAGCTAAGGCTAAAACAATGGCTCCAATAGTAACCCCTTTACAACCATCAACAAATCCATCCATCACCGTTTTAAGCTCCATGCCTTTAGCCAAGGCAATGAACATTCCGGTAAGTACTGCCAGCACAAAAGCTTCAGCTATAAGCAGCATCGGATCTTCGGTATTTCCCATAATATAAAAAGTGGTGATATACGGGATAATGGCTACCCCCAGCAGCGTGCCAATGGGACCAAAGAAATCAATGAGTCCAGAGTTATAATCTTCGGGGATATCCATTTCGGTAAGCTCCTTGGATGACATTGGCTCAGAGCCATCACGATCCAGTTTCCCTTCTTCACGCGACCGCTTAATTGCATCCTTCATCTTCTTGCTGGGAATCCACGGTAGTAGTTCCCAAGCAAACAGCAGCGTCATTAGCAGAGCCAGAATCCCATAGAAATTAAACGGGATGGCCTGAAAGAAAAATGCTACAGCGTCTTGCGTAGTTTCAAACAGTGGGATGGTACCGACCACCAATCCCCCAATATAAATAGGCCATACATTGAAGGGGATGACCGTCGCGGCAGGCGATGCCGTAGAATCCACCATATACGAACTTTCTTCGTGCGAAACACCCTGCTCATCAGAAATTGGGCGAACGGTCGCTCCCGTTAATACGGTACTAATAGTTCCACCCTGATGAAAAATCAACCCCATCATCCAGGTAAAAAATTTGGCTGATTTTGGTCCTCGAACAATTTTACTTCCTGCCCAGTCTGCAAAGCGTTCAGCACCGCCGGTGCGCGTCCATATTCCAATGAGTCCGCCCAACGACCAAAGATAAACCAGCAAAATGAGGGCAAAATTCTCCGTGCCAATCGATGGAATCAGGTACGCATCCACAATATTAATATTGCCGGAAATAAATCCACCCAACATTATCCCAACAAAAAGTGAACTCACTACCTCTTGAGTCCAAAAAGCCAATACAATGGCGATTAATGGAGGTAACACCGACCAAACCCCATAGTGATCACCATACTGGGGTAAATCACCGGCAAAAATAACGCCCAGTACCATAATCACTAAGGCGATAATAATATTTATACGATTTCCTTTGGATAGCTGTCCAAGAATTGAGGTATCTGAGTCCGTCATATATTTTTAGCTGTTAGCGTTTGAAAAGTCACCGCAATCTGTATAAAAGCACACATCAAATCAAATTTCTTACCCATAGCATTCAATATTCATTTTGCTATATTAGGCCACTTGCACTATTTGCTGAATAGAATAGGGATTATATGAGTTATAATGACTTTGGTTTAAAGGAATACTTCCGCAGCACACTTGGAATTGCTACTTTTTTTCTAATCTTCCTTCTTTTTACGCCGATCATTCTATTTCTATTACTGATAACTTTTGGGAAGGCTTCAAATTTAGTTGTTGAAAAAATTGCGCCTATGATGGTGCGCCCGACGATGTGGATTAGCGGGATTTCTTTTGATGTGAAAAGGCACGCTGATGAAATAACGAGTCCAGCCGTTTTTATTATTAACCACAGCTCTACGCTGGATGTGCTTACCCTTTTGGCACTGGGCCTGCCCAAAATTCGCTTTGTAGCAAAATGGGAGTTCCAGTACAATCCTATTTTTTTGATTTTAGGTCGCTTAACGGGACAGATTTTTATCAAGCGCGAGAAGTCGGAGAAAGCCATTGCTACGCTAAAAAAGACCCATCGGCGGATTAAACGCGACAAACTTTCGGTGATGATGGCGCCCGAAGGTTCGCGAAAGCATCCCGGCATTATTGGCCCCTTTAAGAAGGGACCTTTTCGGATGGCAATGGATCTGGGATATCCCATTGTGCCTATTTATTTTGAGGGAAATCGTGAGCTCAGCAAAGGCGGTACACTAATCACAAAATCAGGACAAGTCACCGCTCATATTCATGAAGCTATTGATACTTCTGACTGGACACTCGATAATCTGCAAGGAAATATAAAAGAAGTACGAAACAGATATCTGGAATGGGCTGATGTCGAAGATGATGAAGTAAGACCCATTTCGTAATGATAAATTCGTTTTTCGGGAGTATAACTCCCTCTAAACCTTGAAATGTCACTTTTTCCAAGTGTGATAGCGTTATACTCCTGAAGCAAAACCAACTACAACCATTATCGTTTTCATGAGCATCTTAAACGTTGAAATAAAAGCCCAGTGTAATAATCCTGATCACATTCGCAATATTCTCAGTGAACACGATGCTGATTATAAAGGCACTGACCACCAGATCGATACCTACTTTAACGTGCCCGAAGGAAGGTTAAAATTGCGGCAGGGAAGCATTGAAAATAACCTTATTTTCTATCAGCGTGATAACCAGTCAGGCCCCAAATCTTCATCTATAAATTTGGTCCCTTCCGAGCATCCCCAAAAGTTACATGCCCTGCTGGATAATGCGTTAGGCACTAAAGTTGTGGTCGACAAACAACGGGAAATCTATTTCATCGATAACGTAAAATTCCATATCGATCAGGTTAAAGAATTGGGAAATTTTATAGAGATTGAGGCGATCGATGAAGATGGCTCTATTGGGGAACCCAAACTGCGGAAACAATGCCAAAAGTACATCAACCTATTTGATATTTCTGATGAGCAATTGCTTTCTCACTCTTACTCCGATATGATTATGGAACAATAACAATTTACCCCTAAGGCACTTAGGAAAGTACCTAATATTTTGTGTACTTAGTGACTTGGTGGTAAAACTTATCATTAGGTAGTCTACTATGGATCGAATTAAACTTATTCATCAACTGGAGAATGATCCTGAAATTTGGGATTTCATTATCATCGGCGGAGGCGCAACGGGGCTTGGTACAGCCGTTGAAGCGGCCTCTCGCGGATATAAAACCCTGCTCTTGGAACAGCATGATTTTGCCAAGGGAACTTCAAGCCGAAGTACAAAACTTGTCCACGGTGGCGTTCGGTACCTGCGACAGGGAAATGTGGCACTTGTGTTAGAAGCGCTGCGCGAACGCGGCTTGCTCCGTCAGAATGCCCCACACCTGGTTAAAAATCAATCGTTTATTGTCCCCAATTATGATTGGTGGGAAGGTCCTTTTTACGGCATCGGGCTCAAAATTTACGATAAGTTAGCCGGCGACTTGGGATTAGGCCCTTCAAAAAATCTATCCAAGGAGGAAACACTCGACCATATACCGACACTGGAATCCAATGATCTCAACGGTGGTGTCATTTATTACGATGCCCAATTTGATGACGCCCGTCTGGCTATAAACCTGATGCAAACTATTTTTGATCATGGCGGTCTGGCACTTAATTACATAAGAGTTACGGATCTACTCAAAGACAATGGATTCATTTCGGGTGTAAAAATAGAAGACCAAGAAGGTGATCACGAGATGGAGATTCAGGGACGGGTCGTCATTAATGCTACGGGTATGTTTACGGATGAAATTCGTCGGATGGATAACCCAGATAGCAAACGACTCATGAAACCAAGTCAGGGCGTACACATTGTTCTCGACAAATCTTTTCAACCGGGCGAAAGTGCTATCATGGTTCCCAAAACCGATGACGGACGCGTACTTTTTGCGGTACCCTGGCACAATCGTGTCATTGTGGGAACCACCGATACTCCACTTGATGCGCCCTCCCTGGAACCCCGAGCCAAAGAGAACGAAATCGAATTTTTACTAACTCATGCTGCTCGATATCTAACTAAAGATCCGGAACCCAAAGATGTACTAAGTGTCTTTGCGGGCATTCGTCCGTTGGTATCGCCTGAAGGTGATGACGATACCTCTTCCATTTCCCGTGACCACACCTTACTCATTGATCCGTCGGGACTGGTAACTATTACTGGAGGAAAATGGACAACCTATCGCAAGATGGCTGAAGATACTGTGGATGAAGCGGCTGTTGTAGCAGGACTGGAAGAACGAGAATCCGTTACTGAAAACTTACGTCTCCATGGTTGGCTCAAAAATACTGATCCCGCTGATCCCTATGAGCTTTACGGTTCGGATGCTCCCGCACTTAAAGAGATGACCAATAGAAATGATGGATGGGAACAACTAATTCATCCTAAACTCCCCTATACCCCAGCCCAAGTTATCTGGGCGGCTCGACATGAAATGGCTCGTACTGTTGAAGATGTCCTTGCTCGACGCACACGTGCTCTTTTACTGGATGCTCGAGCAAGCATTGAAATGGCTAAATCGGTAGCCCAATTTTTAGCTGATGAGTTGGATCGGGATGACACTTGGCAACAACAGCAGATAGAAGAATATACCGAGTTAGCAAAGGGTTATTTATTGACTTCGTAGCCCCTTTCACCATCATTGGTACTCCCCCTTTAAGTGTTAACTTTATGGCTTTCAAATATCCTGGCATAAAAATTGTGATCAAACCCCGCCTGGCGGCTATTTTTGCCGTCCGATGAAAGCAGCCACTAATTTGTTGCGTGGTATTCAAGCCATGTTTTTATATTTTCGGAAGTCCTTTAGAAACTTCAGTAACCTATCATGGCCGAGAACGATCCCGAAGCAAAGCAAAAACAATCTGACGAAGGTGACCAGCGTAAAACAGACGTCACCTACCGGCGCCAACCCAATGAGATAGCCAACTACCAAGTAGATGGACAACATATCTGTATCCACTCCAAAAATGATATCAAGCTTCGGATTACCGTACTTACGCCGGAAATCATTCAGTTAAAATATGTGCTCGAAGGTGACCAACCTTCCGACTTCTCCTATGCTATTGATCCTACTTTCAACCCTACAAACCCTGACTTCGCAATACGTGATAAAGAAAAATCAATTAAAATTGTCACGGATTCATTAGTCTGCCGAGTATCCCAAAAGGATATGAAAGTCAGTTTTCTGGATACCGAGGGTACACTGCTGTGCAAGGATGAAAAAAACTTCTTCCGCAAAGACAGTATTATGAAGGGGATTACTGAAGTAAAAATTACGAAAGAAGCCCCCCAAAATGCCCACTACTTTGGGCTTGGAGATAAGATCACTGAAAATGAACTTCGTGGAAATGCCTTCGAAAACTGGAATACCGATTCCTATGCTTATGAACTGGATGAGCATCGCGATCCCCTCTACCGGAGCATCCCTTTCTATACGACCATCAATCACGACGGCAATGCCTACGGCATTTTTCTCGACAATACCTATCGCTCACATTTTGATTTCGATTCCAATAAAAATGGTACTACTACATTCTCGGCCGAAGGCGGCTCCATGAACTACTACTTTATTTACGGTCCGGAACCCACAACCGTTACCGAACGCTATACCAAACTAACGGGCACGCCCGATCTGCCACCGCTCTGGGGACTTGGATACCACCAATGCCGCTGGAGCTACTATCCTGAGGAGCGGGTACGCAAACTGGCCAACACTTTCCGCGAAAAAGAGATTCCCTGCGACGCCCTCTACCTCGATATTGACTACATGGACGACTACCGGGTATTTACCTGGAATAAGGATCGCTTCCCCGATCCCAAAAACCTGATTGACAACCTCAACGAGCAGGGCTTCAAAACCATCGTAATGATCGATCCCGGCGTAAAAGTGGATAACGATTACCACGTATATCAACAAGGATTAGAAAATGACTACTTCTGCAAGCGTCCCGATGGTGAGCTAATGATTGGTCCCGTATGGCCGTCTCGAACCGTTTTCCCCGATTATACCCATCCCGAAGTACGCCATTGGTGGGGCAACCTCTACGAAGATCTGTTTACCGATAAAGGGATCAGCGGCGTGTGGAACGACATGAACGAGCCGGCCGTCTTTGAGGTTAAGTCCAAAACTTTTCCCAATAATATTCGCCACCATTACGAGGGCGAAGGAGCCAGCCACAGGAAAGCCCACAACATCTACGGCATGCAGATGGCCCGGGCATCCTACGAAGGTATCAAAAAACACAACCCCGACAAGCGCTCCTTCCTGCTCACCCGCGCCAACTTTTCCGGTGGACAGCGATATGCTGCACTTTGGACTGGCGACAACATCGCCAGCTGGGAACACTTGCGTCACGCCCTCGAGCAGTGCGTGCGCCTTAGCATCTCCGGCTATTCCTTCGTAGGCACCGACATCGGCGGCTTCGTCGAAGAGCCCAGTGCCGAACTCTTTACTCGCTGGCTGCAGTTGGGCGTCTTTCATCCCCTCTTCCGCAACCACACCATGGGCTACAACGTGGAGGGGGCCGCAGCCGTCCAGGAAGACCAGGTCAAGCAAAAGAAACTCCAATCCGACGCCAACCAGGAACCCTGGACCTTCGGCCAAAGATACACCAATATCAATCGCTCGGTCATTGAACTGCGCTACCGACTCCTCCACTATCTTTACACTGCTTTTTACCACTACGTGCAGCACGGTACTCCGATACTACGTCCGGTAGCCTTTCAAAACCAAGACGATGCCGAGGCCATTACCTCTCGCAATACCTTTTTGTTTGGGGATCAAATTCTGGTCGCGCCTATTATCAAGAAAGGTACCCGCGGACGAAAAACCTATCTCCCTTCGGGTCATTGGTACGACTATCGCACCAACAAGCTCTTCGAAGGCGGCCAAACCCACTACATTGATGCTCCTCTGTCAGAAATCCCCTTTTTCATCAAAGCCGGTACCGTACTGCCCCTTCGCGAAGTGATGCAATATACTGGGGAACGGGCCCCCGAACTGTTAGAGCTGAATGTGTACTACGGAACGCAAGTAAGCGAAAGCTACCTGTATGAAGATGCAGGAGAAGGGTTTACTTACAACGAGGGCGACTACCGTTATACTTGCTTCCACCTTAAATCGAATCCCCAAAAAAACACCGTGCAGCTAACAGCCGAACGAGAGGGAGCTTTTGTGCTCGACTACCAAACCGTAAAGATAAACCTCATTGGCTGGTCCGCAGGGTTAACGAACATCAGCGTTGACGGGCAGCAGGTTGATTTTGATCAGACTAAAGATAAGCCACAGCCTATATATACTTTTACTACCAATCCCGATTTTAGCACGATCGAAATTTTCTGATTGTCCCGACATAAACAGTAGGTATTTCCCTATGCCCTATCGGCAGTGATCTTTCTATCCTTGTTTTGATACTTATTAAAATCAACAAAGAGGGAGGATATTATGAGATCATTACTTGCGTTACTCATTTGTGTATGCGTTTCATTGTCGTACACGGCAGACGCTTTTGCACAAGAGATGGAAGCCAAGAAAATGGAAGGACATACTTGGCACCAGGTAGCCTTTGTAAAATTTAAAGCCGGCATGGCAGATTCTGCTATGAAACTTATTGACAATCACTTTATGAAGGCTGGCATGGCTATGGAATCGGATGCACCCGGCCCCAAAATTATGCGGATGCGTTCTGGCGAATGGGATATCATGATGCTCTGGCCAATGAAAGGGATTGAAGACCTGGAATGGGAAGTTTCCCCTGAAGATGTTGAGTGGTGGAATAAAATGGTTGAACAGGAAGGAAGTGAAGAAAAAGCCTCGAAGTTGATGAAGGCTTACAATGAACTTGTTGCTGATCATACCACTTACCTTGCAACATCTCAGATGCAAGAAATGGAGGAGGGAGAAACTATGGGCGCTGCGGATAGTAGTAATAATTAATCTTTTCCTGAAAAAAGCACAGTGTCATTACGAGGTAGTTTTGCACAACCGATTGTAATCTCTTTGTAAACAATCGCTTAGCTCTTTGGAATATTCCTTCTGCGGCCATCCATTCTATCCGTGTTCTATGATTCTATACCCCAAATAAAAAAGCCATACTACCCAACTGGTAGCATGGCTTAATATCTGATTCCTGGCTGCGAGCCAGAATATCTCGGCTACGATTATCCGCCGATAAATCCAAGTACTGACTGCGGACCGTTGTTGGCCTGCGCCAGCGAAGAGGTTGCCGTCTGCTGCAAAATCTGCAGTCTCACGGACTCACTCTGTGCTTTGGCAAAGTCAGTATCCATAATACGAGACTTCGCAGATTCATTCGCACTAATTGATTCGGAAAGCGTCTGCTCTCGTACCGACAGCGATGACTGCTTGATACCAATGTCATTCACATTATTTGACATTTCGGTAATTGCAGTATCCACGTGATCAATAAATTCACGATAATCAGCAGAATTTGCTGTGGAATCAAAAGTTAAGGAACCACCACCACCTGTTGTTGCAAGTCCAACAGTAATTGCTCCTGCAGTACTTCCTAAATCTGCACCAGCTGCACCGCCTGTATTAAACAATGCAGCTACATTTACAGCATTAATCGTTGCGGTAATCGTATCTTCTTTTCGCTCACCTACCTGAAACTCAAGATCTAATGATCCCGACTTTGTATTTGCAGCATTAGTATTATGATCACCATTCAACAGCTCATAATCTTGATACACTGTTTGGTCAGCAATCTTGTTAATATCTTCGCCAAGCGCTTCCAACTGGTCGCCAATAAATCCACGCTCTTCATCACCCAGCGTATCATTGGCCGCCTGCGTGGCCAACCCTTTCATTTCCACCAGGTTATCCATAACCGTTCCATAGCTGGACTCAGTAATATCCAAGACGGACTTGGCATCACCCACGTTCTGCATCGCCTGGTTCAGGCCGCCAACACGACTGCGTAGTTTAGTAGCAATAGAAAAACCTGCCGAGTCGTCTTCGGCGCGGTTAATCCGCTTACCGGTCGACATCTTCATCTGGTTTTCCGCCATCTGCTTGTTCACCTGGTTCAGCGACAACTGCGAATCCAGGGACTGTATGTTCGTATTTACTCTGTTTAAATCTCCGAAACTTGCCATAAGCTCCTCCGTTTTTGTTCGTAATAAGTAAGTTGATTTCCTGCTTGCAGTATGGTTATCGGTGCCCCTCAGGCCGACTTAAATATTTTTTTCTGTATTCTTTTAGAAAGTTACAAAGTCGTATAGTAACAAAGGAAAACCTTAAGCTTCCGAGAAATAGAATAACATAAAGAACCCCTTCATAGCGCTATATTCCACGCGATTTAAAGATAACAAGAGCAGTTTAAAATCATCCCGTCCCGACAGTAGTCGAAAGAAGGATTTCCAGCCACCAGGTTAGCAAAGTACACCAAGCCCCCTTGGGGGATCACAAATTATACCTGTATGCAAACATTGCCATAAGGAGGGCATTTCTTCAATTATTCTTTCCCGCAGCCATCCATTCTATCCGTTTTATCTGTCTTCTATGATTCTATATCCCAAATAAAAAAGCCATACTACCCAACTGGTAGCATGGCTTAATATCTGATTCCTGGCTGTGAGCCAGAATATCTCGGCTACGATTATCCGCCGATAAATCCAAGTACTGACTGCGGACCGTTGTTGGCCTGCGCCAGCGAAGAAGTTGCCGTCTGCTGCAAAATCTGCAGTCTCACGGACTCACTCTGTGCTTTGGCAAAGTCAGTATCCATAATACGAGACTTCGCAGATTCATTCGCACTAATTGATTCAGAAAGCGTCTGCTCTCGTACCGACAGCGATGATTGAGTAATACCAATGTCATTCACATTATTTGACATCTCAGTAATTGCTCCATCTACCGCTCCAATAAATTCACGATAATCAGCAGAACCTGCTGTCGAATCAAAAGTTAAGGAACCACCACCACTTGTTGTTGCTGCATCGGCAATAATGGAATCTGTACCACCACCACTTGACGTACCAAGGTTTGCTGTACTACCACCGGGAGCAAAAAGCTCACCTACATTAACAGCATTAATCGTTGCAGTAATCACATCTTCTTTTCGCTCACCCACTTGGAAATCAAGCTCCAAACTACCCGTCTTTGCAGCTGTTCCAGGCGCAGTATTATGACCACCATTCAACAGTTCATAATCTTGATACACTGTTTGGTCAGCAATCTTGTTAATATCTTCGCCAAGCGCTTCCAACTGGTCGCCAATAAATCCACGCTCTTCATCACCCAGCGTATCATTGGCCGCCTGCGTGGCCAACCCTTTCATTTCCACCAGGTTATCCATAACCGTTCCATAGCTGGACTCAGTAATATCCAAGACGGACTTGGCATCACCCACGTTCTGCATCGCCTGGTTCAGGCCGCCAACACGACTGCGTAGTTTAGTAGCAATAGAAAAACCTGCCGAGTCGTCTTCGGCGCGGTTAATCCGCTTACCGGTCGACATCTTCATCTGGTTTTCCGCCATCTGCTTGTTCACCTGGTTCAGCGACAACTGCGAATCCAGGGACTGTATGTTCGTATTTACTCTGTTTAAATCTCCGAAACTTGCCATAAGCTCCTCCGTTTTTGTTCGTAATAAGTAAGTTGATTTCCTGCTTGCAGTATGGTTATCGGTGCCCCTCAGGCCGACTTAAATATTTTTCTTTTTTAAAAGGAATTCTTACGAGGGGGAGCAGTAATCTACTTTGTATAAGCTCGCTCATACGTTAGTCAATCACTTTGGAGAGATTACAACATCGTCCTGTCTTTTTTAACCTACAAGATCTTTATATGCTAATTACTTTGCACCAATTTCTTCAACAGCGTATCAATGACCATCGCTTCATATTTTTCAACGGTTTCTTCGCTGGGTACTTTATAAATATCTCTTACCGAGGCTTTGCCATTTTCAAAGGTGGTGAAATCTGACAACTCATCTGTCCTCGGATAATCTTGTAGAAAATCAATACCGTACTCTTCTTTTAGCCATTCGAGATCACCTCGATGATTATTGTAAACAACTATTTTTACCCAATCCTGAATTTGAGGCTTATGAGTAAAAGAATCATCAATATGTGAAACTATACCTAATTGGTTTTTGAATCGATCTTCATAGTCCTGATAAAAATGATGCTGAATCTTTTCCAATAAATACATCTGCCCTATAGATAATGACGTATTACTATTCTTATCAGGTGTTGAAAGCTTCTCAAAATTTAATCCGATTTCCTCACACAATATTTCACAGGAATTAATCCCAGATTGATATGGGATCACTTCCAATTCTGCAACCTCATTCCAGGCCTTAGCAACTTTTTTAAATTCGTATTTAAAAAGATCGGGAGGAGTTAGATAAGATCTTGCTTTAATTTTTTGCTGTTGAAAAGACCTATAGTATTCTTCAGGAGAGCGGATAAAAAGATAGACTTTTATTTCCTGAAAATAATCACTTAGAAAGGAAATAACATTTTCTATATACGTAGAATTATGAATAAATAAATATTCCGTAGATATAAGTTGCTGCTTAGAATTCGAAGTAAAACCATTTTCTAATGAAGAAAAATATTTAGCAATTGCTTCTTGTAACCTCTTACCATTTAGACTTTTGAATTGTCGGGGCCAATTTTCCTGATTTGCCTTTGTAGCAAAATATAACAAATGGTCATTTTGAGTATTTCCCGGATAAACAAATCCCTGCTCATTCAGTGCTTCTTTATTGACAAAAAATGTTTTCTGAATAGAGGTTGTACCCGTTTTATAGGAACCAATATGTAAATGTAATTTACTCACCAATCAAATGTTTGTTAATATACTTTACGGTTCCTACTCCACATAAACCAGGCACATCAGCATCATAAATACAAAAATCATCCAATAACTCATCGATAGCACGACGATCCTCTTCTGTATGATACTCAAGCATTATTATTTTGGTATCTGCTAACAATTCACTCATACCCTTTAAAATAGGTATTTCAGCACCCTCGGTGTCAATTTTTAAAACGTCTATCTTTTTTATCCCCTTTTCTTTCAGTGCTTTTCCAGCTTCTTTCACCTCAACATTTACTTCATTTGCTCCAGCAACTTTACGAGAAGTGGTTGTTGCCCCCGTATTATACGGATGCTGAAATAACGTGAGTTCCCCCGCGCTATCACCCAAAGCACAAAACTCTTTTGTTATCCCATTTATATTTTTAGTATTTGCTTCAAGCATAGACCTCACCAGTGGATTCGGTTCAAAACAAAATATATCGGCCGATTTATTCCACTGCCTTGCATAAAGGGCAAAAGCACCAATATTGGCCCCGATATCTACAATTACCGCATTGTCTTGCAAACTATAGTTTCCAGGCAATGAGTATTCATGGTCATCAAAAATATTCCGCAACCTAAAAAGCTCTTTCTCAGGAATTCTAAAATAGGTGGTTCGCCCCTCATTCAAATAATTATAGTTTAATGCTACTTCAATAACTTGAGAAGGTGTATTATCTTCAGCATTTACTGTTTCTCCCTTGGTAATTCCCTTTTTCTTTTCTTCTATCTCATTCCAAAACCATCCATTTCGTCCTTCCCATCTTATTTTGGAAATTCCATCTTGCTCACCATTTAATCGCTTCCTTAGAAGTATTCTCTTCTCGACCTTTTTTAATATTTCAGGATTATCTTCTAATGCTTTTAACATCTTTTGCTCTTCTTTACTACTCATATAAGTAGTATTATCCTTTAGCATAATCCATGCCTCTACAATACGCACTGTTAACCAATTTGAAAATAGGGTTTTCACAACGGTCCTATCTTGCGCAGGCAGTGGAGGTAAAAATGGCAAACTAACTGAGATATCATTCCCGGAGTTTGCTGTCTCCATTAACTGCTTGGCCATTTCTACAGCTTGCGTACGTTTCCCCAACTGGTTCATTACCCTGACATAAGTCAACGCTGCAGCTATACCAGCCTTTCCACTATTGAATAATTCAATCAGTTTTTGAGCAGCTTCTAATAGCATTCTCCCTTTTCGAGAACGCGACCTGGGATCTTCACTCGAAACCTTTATCTGACCAGCTGCACAAACTAAGTTCAGTGCCCGCCGATATTCATCATGATCTCCATCAACGAAAGCCTGCTGCCAATCTTCTATTTTTTCTTTTGCCCAGGGAAGTCCTTCTAAAACTTCTTTCCATTTATGTGAATCCGGAATGTCATATTCTACTGACTCATCAAAAATCCATCCACTTTCCCTAATCTCTTCTATACTACTTTCAGGTATTGCAACCATATTCATCATATAGGGCTCAACGGCCGATCCGGCATCAAAATCAGCTAATAAACCGGATCCGGGTATATATTCATAAAGTTTATAATTCTGTTCCAAAAACTTCCTTTGAATATTTTTAAGGTCATTTTCATCTTCCCCGATCGAAGTAACCACCACAGGTTTGACACCAGCCAACAGATCTGAAGCCCCCTTTAATACATCAGCTTCCATTCCGTTGACATCCACTTTAATCATATCCACATCCGGTTGACCCGCGAAATTCCACCAGGCATCAAGAGTTGTTACACTAATCTTTTTATCCCCTTGTTCACTTACGTTATTCAATTCTGGCGATTCTTCTTCCTTAAGGGAAAGGTTCCCTGTTTCAAAAGACACGCCACGGCCAATAATATCCAATTGGCTCAAGTTGTTTTCTATCTTACTCTTCTCTAAGTAGCTTCGACTCTTGGATGACGGTTCAAAAGCGGTAATCATCCCTTGTTTTCCTACTGCCTTTGCCATCGGTAACGCATAACCACCAAAACAGGCTCCCACATCCAAAGCATGCATACCGGGTTCTAAGTAGGATTGCACAAAATCCAACTCAGACTCAAACCATTCTTCCTGCTCCAAAAAGGCATAGGTTGATAGCACCTCCAAATCTGGAGGAACAATAATAGAAATCCCCCCTTTAGCTTCTATAGAAAACGGTTCTTCCTCTTTATCTATTTCTTCTGCAAGCCTATCAACTTTACTATCCGAACCACCACCATTCTCTTCCGGGGTTAAAAGAGACATTTCTTCTGGTCCATCTGTTAAAGCCTCAACCTTCGCAGGTTTTAGAGGCTCAATATTTATTGGACGCTGCCAATCATTTGTATCATTTTCATAACCTGCAATCCATTGCTCCCACATTTCTCGAAAAGCAACAGTCAGATGGGCCCCAAACCTCTTATCTTCACAAACCCGTGAATTGCGTATTTTTTTTCGTAGCTGTCCCCGTTCTTTTGCTAAACTCTCGCGATCCTGAGCTAAGGCAACAGTCTTTTCTATATATTCATCCCAACTATCTGCGACCCAATCATCTAAACCAACATTAATTAAATGGGTTGCCGAGTGGCGCCCTGCAAATGTAGGTCCAGGCATTGTTATTACCGGTACTCCCATATAAAGCGCTTCACAAGTTGTAAGACCTCCGGAATAGGGCCATGGATCAAGGGCAATATCAACCTTGTTGTATTCATTTAGGTGGTTGGTGTGCGAGGTTTGACCTTCAAAAATCAATCGATCCTCTTCAATTCCTTGATCCGCAAACATATTGATTACCCTCTCCCGAAAAGAAGCAGTATCATACTGTTTGCTTTTCAAATAAAACTTACTGTTTTCTACCCGCAGCATTACTTTAGCCCACTGTTCAATAATCTTTTCATTTACTTTTGTTGGATTATTGAAGCACCCAAAAGTGATATAGCCATTGTTTAAAGCAGGTAAATCGTCAACCTTTGGGGCATAACCTGGTGGGGTAAAAACAATATAATCATCCGGCATGCGGACCAACTTTTCAGTATAATATTGATCCTCTCCCTTTGGGCTCTCATGCCAATCCGTAATCAAATAATCAAACGCATTAATACCAGTCGTATTAAAAAGTCCTCCAACCCATTTAACAATAATAGGGGCAGGCTCCCCAGCCATGACATCAAAGCGACTATGGCTTGCATGCCCAGAAAGATCAACAAGTATATCTATTTCGTCGTCTCTTATAATTTCTTCAACTACTTTTGAATCATAACCTACGATAGAACGCCATACGTCTATATTTTTGTGAATACGCCGGGTTACAAAATCAAACTTATTGTCTGCTGTGTAACCATAAAGTTCAAACTGTTGAGAAGACAATTGCTCCAAGGCGCCAACGGTCATAAAACCAACCGGATGACGTTTAAAACTTCCGGAAACAAAGCCAACTTTTAATTTCTTATCCTTAGATTTATTTGTAGGTATAGGTCTTTCACGCCGTTTATACTTATCGAACCTCTCTCCTAACCTAACATGTTCTTCAAAAATATATTCTTTGCTATTTTGGGGATTATAATGTAATCCCATAAGATAATTTGAAACCGGATTACTATGATCAGGCAATATTTCAATAGCATGCCTGTAATTTTTTTCCGATTCATCAAATCGCCCGACCTCTTGCAAGCAAATTGCATAGTTCACGTATAGTAGCCCATGGTCTGCTCCATTATGAATCAATTCTTCGTATATAGAAATAGCTTTATCATAATTTCCCTTCCCCTTATGGATCTCTGCTAATGCCACATCAGCTGCTGTACTACTTCCATACTTTTCTTTTGCTTCTTCTATATATTCCTCTGCTATTTCAAATCTCCTTGTACTTTTATATACATCAGCCTTCCCTAAAAAGGCCTTGTAATGATCCTCATCTACCTCTAACGCATAATCAAACAACTTATGAGCCTGCTTAAAATCTCCTAAATCTTTATAAATATTTCCGATATGATATGCTACATCTGCATTTTTAGGATCTAATTCATTAGCTTTTTTGTAACACCGTAATGCCTCATCAAGCTTTGCCTGAGCACGATATATCTTTGCTAAATTCAACCATGCCTTCAGAAAAGCGGGTTTCATTGCCACAGCTTCCTTCCCATATTTTTCTGCCTTCTTATATTCACCAAGGTTATAATAGTTCACCGAAAGCATGTGATAGGTTTCAGGCTGATCGGATCCATATGTAACTGCTTTTTTCAAATAACTGGATGAAGTCTCATGCTCACCTTTTAAAGATAAAGCAATACCCATCATATGATGAGGCAACCATGCAAACTCCTTTTGGATTTGATCACTATCTATTGTGGGCTTCAATTCGGCAATCGCCTGATCCGGTTTTTGCCACTCCAAATACTTTTGGGCCTGTTCAATTTTTTTCTGCAAGGGCTTAAGGGATTCGTTAATAATTATTGTCCTGCACATTCTATCAGAACAAATAAAATGCCATTACTCCACGATTACCCTACAGGCCTGCCTTAAGCATAAAATCCATTCAATATCCTCCTTCAAACGGAATTTTTTTCTATGGGATGGAAAGAATTGGCGGAATAGGTGAAATTAATAGTTCAGCCTGCCAGTGTCGGATCATTAATCTGCCAACATTTGCTTTTACGCCTACCCGAATGCTTTCGTTGGAAATCCCGAAACGAGTTTGGGATAACACTGCTTATATATGCTTATGACAAAATCAATAATAATCCGGGCAAATCTGTGGCTTTAACTAAATCAATGTTCATACTATTAAACATTCACTTGGCATATTCTTTGCACCTTCTCATAATAACTGAAGTTGTTTTGATTAAAAACTTCTAACCCAAAGACTCTTAAGAAATTTCAGTTTTTGTCGATAACAACGGATACCTAACGACTAATTTTATCGAAATTGTAAAGCTATGCAGAATCCACAACAGGTTTATCAGCAACAAGCGATCATGAATGCATCGCCATTACAACTGGTTGTTAAATTATATGACCTACTGCTGCAGGCGACTTATCGCAAAGATCAAAAGCGAGTACGTGAAGTACTGGACACCTTAACGGAAAGCCTGAATTTTGATCACGAGCCTGCTGAAGAACTTTTCCAGCTCTATCAGTATTGCCAGGATTTAGCCCGAGAAGAAAATTTCGAAGAAATCCGCGAGGTACTTGAACCACTGCGTGATGCCTGGGAACAAGCGGCCAAAGGCAAAACAGAAGAACAGGCAGCAAGCTAACTATATAATACTGATCAAACTATTGATGAGGTAACACCATGAATTCTATTAGTAATCTAATACAATCATCAAACCCCTATTCACAGTTTGTTGACCAGCTGGTAATGCTCGAAAGCCAAAAGAAGCTTCGACTTGAAGACCAGCAAAGCCAATTGAATGACAAACAATCTGCACTCAGTAAAGTTAGTTCGGTAATTTCTGACTTTACTTCCCAGGTTGATGAGCTTACCAGTGCTACCTCAAATAGCTTTAATCCGCTTAAAGCGACATCAAGCAATGAAGAAGCTATCCGGGTTGATTCTATATCGGGACTTGAAGAGCCCAATACCTATGACATCTCGGTCGGTCGAAAAGCCACTAAAGATATTATGCTGTCGAATGTAATGGATGGCACAGCAACTGATTTAGCAGGGAGCGGAGATGGTTCAGTGGATATCACTATCGGTGACAAAACGGAAACCGTTTCTATAACAGCTACGAATGATGATGGAACAGACAAAACGAATAAAGAGATTTTAGAATCATTTTCTTCTGCTATCAATAATATGCTGGGAGAAGAGTCTGACAGTGATGTGTTTGAAATTGATAATAATGGTAACGTCCAGCTTTCAGTTAAAAGCGCCCAAACCGGTTACGATGAACGTATCCAATTTGCCAATGCCACTGGAGCTTTGGCTGATGTGACCGGAAATATGTCACATCAAAAGGCTGACACTACCAATCTTGACGCTGAGTTTACGGTAGACGGCATCACGTTTAACCGAGGCCAAAACACGGTAGATGATGCCATTTCAGGCATGACGTTTTCACTATTGGGTTCTACTACAGAACAAGAGCAAATCACTGTAGATAAGGATGTTGAAACAGCCGAAAACAACGTTGATGATTTCATTGAAAAATTCAATGAAATGAATAAGACCATTCGCCAACAGACATTTATTAATGGTGAAACAGGAAATAAGGGTCCCCTTCAGGATATGCGTTCTATCCGAAATCTGACGATTAATTTGCGCCAAACAGCGCTTACGGATATGGCGTCGGCCGGGGCTGATGAACTGGATAATCTTTCAGAGATTGGTATTGGCTTCGAAAATAATGGGAATATGAAGGTTGAAGATTCTCAATTACTGAAAGAGGCCTTAACGGAAAAACCAGATGAAGTTAAGAATCTCTTTACCAGTGATGATTCACCTGTAACAAAGATGTACGAACGCGCCAGTACCTTCACGGAAACGGGGGGTACTATTTCATCACTTGAAAGCGGATTAGATCAAAAGATTGACTTTCTGGGCAACCGTATTGAATCAGAAGAGAAGTATTTGGAACGGTATGAAGAACGGCAGCGCGAAACCTTCGCCGAAATTTATCAAATGCAGCAAGAAGGTCAGCGTCAGCTTCAATCCGTGCAGAGCCAACAGTCTACATTAGGATTATAAATCAATGAATGCTATCGCAGAACAGCTTTCTAAGCTGATAAAAACAAACAGGAAAATAATGAACCAGTTTCATAAAGATGAAGCTAATATTGAATTATTGCGTGAGCGATTTGATGAGCGAGCGCAATATGTTGAAAAGCTTTCTGCTGTAACAGAAGATTTTGATGCTTCTACATTGTCTTCGGCTGAAAAAAAGCGTCTTAACTCACTTTTTGAACGATTTGAAGACCAACAACGTAACATTCAAGAAGCACTCGATTATATTTTAGCGGAATCAAAAGAACGGCTCGATAATGCCATTAAGAGTAATAAGGCTGAACAAAGTTATAGAATTTTAAATCGATAACAGCGATTCGTAACTTTTTAGCAATATTAATTAAAGGACTATGGATATTAATAAACTAAATAACATAAACGGTAATAACGTAAACAAAACCAATGAAACGTCTAAGGGAAAGGAATCTCAGGAGACCTCTTCAAGATCTTCTGCTGAGACTCCGACCGATAAGGTTTCATTAAACGATTACCAGTTTCGCAATAACGACCAACTTTTTGCCAAACTTGAATTGGAAAAACTAAACGAATCTTCCTCACAACAGTTTAAGGAAATGAAAGCCCAGGTATCTGAATACCTGGAGGCTTCACAAAATCCCGATGCTGATACCCAACAAACTGCAATGGGGCAAAAAGTTAACGACCCTTCGGTATGGGGCGATATCGCTAACAAGATACTTCAATAATTATTTCTTTTGGAAATACTTATTTCCATCGTTGCTAATTATATTTTTAGAATTGAGGGTAAACTAATCCCCAACTAATTACCATTGCCTTCCTTTTATAACCCCCTATTATAATAGCCTTAAGTTGGTAATTTTGTTGACCTTTACAACAAAAAAGCTTTTAATATCTATGCAATTTAATGGGGCCAAATCATAGTTATTCTTCTCTTATTCTGATATTATTCACCCCCACTTATATATGTAAACCATCATCAAAAACATAGATATGAAAGAGCGTGTTGTAATCGTTGAAGATGATAAAATGTTGCTCGAATTTTTGGTCGAAAATTTGAGCATGAACGGCTACGAGGTTGAAGCCTTTGAATCACCTATCGAAGCTACTGAGTATCTCAAAGAAAATGAGGCCGGACTGGTACTTACCGATGTTAAAATGGACGAGATGACCGGTGATGAAGTATTAGCTCATGTAAAGGAGAACTATCCTGACACGGGGGTTATTATGATGACCAGTTTTGGAAATATTACACACGCTGTCCGTGCCCTCCAGAAAGGAGCCTTCGATTATGTAACAAAGCCCTTTAAGGCCAAAGAAATCACCTTCCGAATTAATCGCTTTTTTGAATCTGATAAGATTGACTTTAATAAAGAACGCAAAATTCAGGCCTTATCAGAAACTCCTCAAAAAGATGATGAGCAATCTGCAACTCCCAAAAGTAGCGGAAAAGTTGTCCAACCCACTGACAAAAAGTTCATTGGTGAAGCGCCGAGTATACAGAAGTTAATGCAGATTCTCCCGCGTATTGCCGCAAGCACGGCCCCAGTGATGATTCAGGGAGAAAGCGGAACCGGTAAGGAGGTTTTTGCCAACCTAGTCCATCAGAACAGTAACCGGTCCGACCAACCCTACATTAAAATTAACTGTGCCAACTTGCCTAAAGAACTGGTCGAAAGCACGCTCTTTGGTCATGTTAAAGGCGCATTTACCGGGGCCATTTCTGATAAAACAGGTGCTTTTGAAGAGGCCAATGGCGGCACTATTTTACTGGATGAGATTACAGAGATCGATATCAACATCCAGGCAAAGCTGTTACGCGTTCTCCAGGAAAATGAATTTCATAAAGTGGGGAGCCAAGAGGCTATTGAATCTGATGTTCGTGTTCTTGCGACCTCAAATCGCAATATTGCAGAGGCCATTGCTGAAGATGAGTTCCGTGAGGACTTGTATTATCGGCTCAATGTATTTCCTATCTCTATACCGCCACTCCGTGAGCGAAAAGAGGATATCCCATTACTGGTAAATTATTTTGTAGATCGCTATACCGATCAATATGGGCTGGAATCCAAAAAAGTATCGGATGACCTGATGGAACACATGGTCAATAAAAAGTGGCAAGGCAATGTTCGCGAGCTGGAAAATAAGATCCACCGGGGCGTTATCTTATCCACGGATCAAGATACGATTACCCTCGATCATATTGAGAAAAATCTTTTCTCGAAAGTTGATCTTGAGGTAAGTAAAGAAGTACTTTCTGATCTACCACTGATGTCAATCGAAGACATGGAGCTTCAACTTATCAAAAAAGCACTGGAGCATACGCAGGGTAATCAAAAGGAGGCCGCTAAAATTTTGGGCATTACAGATCGGACCATCCGCAATAAGATCAAGAAGGCTCAGTCCGAAGAAGAGTAGTATCTTTTCGAACGCCTGCCTGCACGAAGCCTTACTACATAGAATTCAACTTTCTGTCAGAAGTTTCGGCATAGGCGGGCAAATCCAGCATCTATCTCCCAAATATTCAGACCCTGAAACAAGTTCAGAGTGACACAATAGTATTATTCAAATAATAATTGCATCACATCTGACACCTTTGTCTGATACTCGTTTTCAATGCTCTACGTTTAAACACAAAAATAATAGCTGTCTCGGAGTACCTACTCCGAAACAACTATTTCGTTGGGACAACATTCACCTCTAAACAATGTTTGCAACCATTTTCTTAGCTTGATCAAGCCTGTTTGTTTTGGTCAACGTTACAATAAGTTTCCGCTTATATTCTTGATCTCTGGGGTGAGCATTATGTAATTTTTTATACACATTCGATACATAATCGTACCAGTCTCGTTTCATAAATAACGTCATAACTTCGTCTATCTCCTCCCGTATCTGTTCCTCCATCTCATTTGGAGGCAACTGGTCGCCATACATCCGTTCAAATAAATATACCGCCCGTTCGTAATCTTCAAGCTCAATAGAAAGTAAAAGCGCTTTCTCCAGCATTCTGCGATCTGCTGCCCCCCGCTTAAACGAGAACAACTTATCAAAATAATCGGTAGCCTTTGAACGCTGACCTGCTTTCAAAGCTACGTTAGCTAAATTAATCAGTGTCTTTTCCTCATCAATCTTCCGATCAAAGTTGGCACGAGAAAAAAGTGAAAATCGATCGTAATACCGTTGAAGCGTATTTAGAGCATCATGCCACTCTTTGCGAAGCTCATGGATACGAAATTGTATTAAATATGGCAGACACTGCAACGATTCAGCTTCTAACGATTGCTTGGTCAATGAAAGCGCATTCTCCCATTTATGCTGCTCAGCCAAGCAGCTGGCTAATCCATTTACTGCTGCCAATCGATCAAAGGGTAACAACTTTTCTTTTTTCAACAGCTGACGGAACTGGGCTGCAGCCCGAACATACTTATTATCATTTAAATCTCGCTTACCTTGTACCAAATAAAGTTTGGGCGACTGGTTCTGCTGCGATAATTCTGCATCAATTTTAATATCTAAATGTGGTTTGGTCTCCCGTTCAATAACAATTGGCTTATCCGTCAAAATAATACCATTAGAACGCACATAGTCAGTAGCATCGGGCAAATTAAATCCAGAAAAAACGTCTGATACGTCTGCTTCAGAAGTGTTAACCAACCGCATCTGATAATACTGTAGCTGTGTTCCCTCTTTCTCTATTGTTATCAAAGCGGGAACCCATTGGTTATTTTCAATAGCTTGTTGGCCGGGCATATCACTAAAATGGATTTGCTCATCATCTTCCGCAAACAGCATCCATTGGCCACTATGCTCTCGGGCAATGGCATTCCAGACCTGGGCCTTTCCCATCTCCGGATCACAGCTAAACCAGTCAACGGCCTCTGGCAAATACTCAGGTGCTGTACCCATACCAGCCACTATTAGCGACCCAAAATAGTTATTCCACTGCGTTACTTTCTTGTGATCATAATATGATCGTTCCGAAAGAAAAAGGACGCCCGTTATCCAATCTGCATTCCGTTGGCTTTCGTGTGATATTGATTCGAGTCCCGATTCCATAATAGCCTCATTGTTTCGTTACAAAATAGTCCGTTTTTGTAATCAGATATAGTTCAATAATGTATTCTCGAACATCTTACTATGCACCGCCATAGCCGATTCATAAGCCACTTGTGTACGCTGCATATCGGAAAATGCTTGTGCATAATTGGTATCTACCAGCTCACTAATATCTGATTCTTGCGTAATCTTGGTAGATTCATACTGCTCAAACATAAAATCCATGCGGTTGATATTGTCCCCCAATTTCGACGTTAAATCTGTTACATGATTTATAACTTGGTCAGAGTCTTCGAGCAAGTTATTAAGATCATTCCCGTTATTGTTACGCAGGGCCGTTTCCACATCCTCAAGGAACGTAAACATATCTCCCACAGGAGTATTGGCAATTTCTTGGCCAGTTATACTGATATCAATCTCTACCCCATCGCCAGCCACCACATGCGGCGACTTATTATTACTATTATTCGTTACAGTGGCACCTGCTTGGTCAAAAGGTTTTTCGCCACTGTTTGTACCAGCAAACAGATAGCGATCACCATACTGAACATTTAAGCTATCAACAATCTGGCTGCGAATACCAGCAACTTCATCAGCTAAACTTTCTCGTTCCTGTGCCCCCAACGAATCTGACGATCCCTGAACCATATCGTTTTTGATATTCATCAAGTTGTCAACAACACCATCCATGGTTTCCTGGGCAAGCCTACCCTGGCGTAGTCCACTGCTGATATTACTTTGAAACTGCTCCACTTTTTTCAAGTCGGCTTCCAACACACGACTACTTTGAAAATCCACAGGGCCTTGTGATGGAACTCGTACTTCCTTCCCATTTGACAAATCAGACTGAATTTCAGCCATTTCACTGCGGTTTTTATTCACATCCCGCATAAAATTGTTGAAAATAATTTTTTGTGTAACACGCATATATTACCTCACTATACTAATTAAAGTGTCATACATTTGTTGAGCACTACTCATTACCTTGGCCGCTCCCTGGTAAGCATTTTGATGCTTAATCATCTTGCTAAGCTCCTCATCAATATTTACTCCAGCCTCTTCTTGCTGCTGGGTTTTCAGCATTTGAATTTCAGAATCTCGAGCTTCCATCTGGTTATTTAAAGCATCAATATTCACCCCAGGCTCACTGATAGTACTAATGGTATAATTTGATAAGGTCTGGTTCTGTGTCGTATTTCCAATCACCTTTTCATTTCGTAGGCTTGCAATCTCCGAGGCAATCTCCCCATTTCCGGCTTCGCCATCGGTATCAGAGGCTGCAATGTGCTTTGAATTATCTACTAAATCCTGGTTAATAGAAATGCTTTCGGCTGTTGTTCCGGCAGGATTAAAGAAATTACGCTGAACATTATCCTCCAACCCATATCCACTGTTGTGGATGTTATTCACCTCCGAAACAATTGTCGAAGCAATATTATCAAGACGCTCCCTCATTTCAGGGATACCCTCTTCATACATCTCAATCTCGGCTCCAATCTTACCACTTTTAGGTTTTATAACATGACCGTTTTCGAGTCGAAGGCGATACTTCTTATTCGTATCATCCACTTCGGAACTAATATTATACACCTGATTCTCATCTACCACGCTGTGGCCATCAATTTGAATCTCCATCGCGCCGGTACTTGTTTCTCGACTCTCAAAGTCTACCAATTCCGACAGTTCATCCATTTTGGCCACACGCTTGTCCAAACTGGCAAAATCTGGCTCTCCTTTTGCCTGGGCTTGCTTTATAGAACCATTAAGCTCATTAATATCACTAAGCAAGCTATTAATAGAATCCAGCGTCTTGCCTGCAAAATTCTTAACGAGATCACTATTTTGCCTAATATTCAAACTTGTTGAACGCAGCTTACTTGTAAACTGCTGGGTCTCACTAATCAAATTATTTCGGACACTGACATCTTGTGGGCTACTGGCCAAGTCGGAAAAATTATCAAATAAATTATTTACCTGGGTATCCAAATCATCACCATAATCGGTAACCATTGAAGCTTCTAATTTCTCGTATACATTGGCCTTCTTTTCCAGGTAGCCCATATCATGCTGCTTTTTATTCAGCAACTTATCATTAATATCATCCCGTAACCGGGTTACCTCTTCAATATTGACACCCAAACCGGCATGATGTTGATCCATCTGCATACCGTTGGGCGATTTCTCAACTCGCTGACGGCTGTACCCGGGAGTATCGGCATTAATAATATTGTTAGATGTGACTGACATGGATCGCTCGGACCCACGAAGACCACTTTTGGCGATTTCAAATATTGATTTCATATCTAAGCTTCTTTATTAAGTGCTATTCCGGAAGAAATTTCCTCTTTACTGCCGCCGGCACTATATCGCGTGTTCTTTTTATTGTGCAGACTGTAAATAGAGTGCATTAACTGCATATTTTTTTCAACAGCGAATTCCAGCAGCTTGTTTAATTTCTGATGCTTTTCTTTCAGCATTGCCATCTGTTTTTCAAGGGTTACCTGCCAATCAATAATAGTATCCGTTGCTTCCGGATACGCTTCTTTCAAGTATTCCAACCGTATTTCGACACTGCTAACCCCTGCATTATTTAACATACTTTGCAGATGATCCATAAACTTATGCTCCTGCTCTTTGAACAAGCCTCTCAAATGGGTGTATTCTTCAACATGCTGCTCAATATCTTCTTCATTGGATGAGACCACGGCCTCAATCTGTTTGTCAATCACTTCCACCAGCTCGCCAGACAGTCTGCCGAGCCGATCAATAATGTCTTCAAATTCTGTAAACGCTTTTTTTGATTCCATAACTATCCTTTCTTAGCCCATTGTCATTGTTCGTTTCCAACTATCACACCTTGTGATATTTCGAGATCATATCAGCCATTCCTAATTTCCTTTGTTCAGCAATTTCTGTAGCAAGCGTATCCGTAATGTGATGCCGGTACATGTTATTAGCCTGTCCAGCAACACCATTTTTATCGCCCATTTTAAAAGAATCTTTAGTCATCTCGTTAACCAACTGCCGAGCGAACATTTTTTCGAACTCCATGGCAACTTCTTCCTTCTTTTCCTGGGCAAGGTCTTGTTTATCTAATCCCATTGGCACCGACTGTACTACATTACTAATATCCATAATGATCTTACTTTTTATGTTGTTGGTTCAAATTCGGTTAATCCTACATTACAATAAGTTCACCCTGTAACGCACCTGCACGATCAAGCGCCTGGAAAATGGAGATAATATCACGAGGACTTAGTCCCAATGAATCCAAAGCATTAGCCAATTGCTGTACATTGGTATTGGGTTCCAGTACGACATTCTGTGCCGACTCTTCACTAATCCCTACCTGTGGCACCGGCACAGTTTCTGTTTCCCCACCACTAAACGGAGGAGGCTGACTAATAAAAGGCGTCACCTGGGTACGTACCTGTACACTACCATGCGAAACCATGGCATCATCAATTGTTACACCGCCTCCGGCCACAATAGTGCCAGTACGCTCATTGATGACCACACGAGCCGGCTTATCCAGCTCAACCTGTTGATCCATAATGGTGCTAATAAACATATTCCGCATCCCAGGCTCTTGGAAAGCTTCCGGCCACTCTACCTGGATAAGTCCCGGATTATAGACCGAGGCCAGTTCTTCATCAAAATTCTCGTTAATTACTTCCACAACCTGACGCGCATTCGTATAGCCTGGCTGAGACATCACCAGCTGCAGCGGTTGTTCCGCATTTAGCTGAAAATCCGTATCATGTTCTACGATTCCACCGCCTGGAATGGTTGCCGTAAGTGAGCTGTTGCGGGAAAAGCGAGAATTGCCAACTTCTGCATTAATCCCCCCCACCACTAATGGCCCCTGTGCCAAGGCAAAAATTTCTTTTGTTTCTGGATTCAAAAGTGGGGTCTCCAATAATACCCCACCTTCAAGAGAACTTGCATCCCCCATCGAGGATATCGTTACATCAATTTCGCTGCCCGATGCGTGATAGGGTCCGATATCCGCCGTAACAATAACGGCAGCAACATTCCGCGTTCGCAAACGCTCCGAATCAACATTAATTCCAAAATTATTCAACATATTAGCAATAGAACGAACCGTAAACTGGGCCCCACGTCTGCTTATTGTCCGATCACCTGTTCTATCCAGCCCAACGACCAATCCATACCCCACTACTTTCGTAGCATTAGCGTCTTTTACTTTAAGCAATCGATTAAGCGGAGTTTGAGCATCGGTTTCAACCGGATGCATCATTCCCAAAAAAATCGCTGCCAATACTATGAGAATACTTCTTTTCATAACGTTTCGATTAATAAGATCACAATACGTTTTAATTCATCGCCTTTAAGACGGCTATAGCACTCAACCCAATTCCTGCCACCGTAAGGGCCGCTCGCTTAATAAATCCTTCCTTTTTAGTGATACGGTTTAGTCCACCCTCTTTTTCATAATTGATCTGAGCATTTGCTAATCGGTACGACAGAACTTCGTTGCGTCCGTTTATATCCTTGGGGCGCACCGTACCACTTATATCAATTTCATGCTTTTCACCATTTATCTCGGTTGACCGTGTTCCTTCGACAATTAAATTTCCGGCTGGCGTCATATCTGTAACCTCTACACTCATATAGCCTTCCAGCAACTGTCCCTGATTACTTGATACCTGCTCTCCGGATTCATAGTTCACTTCAGCATCAGCACCAAATGTCGGTTGAAAGGGCATAAAATTACCACCTACCGATCCCCCTGCTCCTGTACCAGCATTTGATGCGTTCTGAGCATCGGCACTGGTACTACCGGATATATTTTCCTGCAAGATAACCGTTAACACATCACCAACTTGTACGGCTTTATTATCTTTATATAATGAGCGCTGGCCATAGGATGTACTTGACATCCCTATAACCAGTACGAAGACTATAAAATACTTTCCAATCAAAGTGTGCTTTTCCATTGTATTACTCCCGGACGAAGAACTTCGCCCACATATTTTCGATTTGTTTCGTTACTATAAATTTTTATCCGATCTCCTTTGGCGCCATTTTCTCGCGCTTCACCAGAGACCTGCACTTGTATTCCTCTTCGTTTTATAAAAACTCGTACCTCGTCGCCAGCCCTGATGATTAAATCTCTACTTACATACGACTTACGGATAGGCTGGCCCGATAAAAGTGTGCGACGTAATGTCTTCCCAATCAATTCTTCGGTACTGGCAAAGTAAGAGGCTCCTCTTTGTACTACCGAAACCCATTGATAGGATAGCTCATCTTCTTCCAGTTTCGCCCCCTTTCGAACGCGATCTGTAACAACGGGCAGTTTTTGTTCCGCCTTAACTTTAAGCTGAATCTCAGTACGATGTTGGTCCCCCCGATGGGTATATACTACCTCAAAATTAGTATATCGTCGTACTTCTCCACTAAGCTGTACGCTTTGAATCTGCGTGGGAGATTGTTGCAACAACTGATTTGGGATCCATCGCGGTTGCAAATCAAAACGATATTCTCCGGCCGAAAAATGATGTTCTAATTGCTTATGAGCCTGTTTCATGAGAAAAGATTTCATCTCCTCCTCATCCGTTACAGCAATATCGGCCCGGGCCGGTACCACACCCAGACCAACAAAAACAAGCAAGCAAATAATGACAATTCGACCGTGCAAAATCATTGGAGGTTATCGCTTAATAGAATTAGTTACCGACATCATATCTTCAGCCGACTGTACCATCTTGGAATTGGTTTCATAAGCACGCTGTGCTTCGATAAGCTGAACCATCTCGGTCACAACATCTACATTCGATCCCTCCAGATAGCCTTGTCGAACATTACCAAATCCTTCAGCACCGGGATGATCAACAAAAGGCATTCCCGAAGCCTGTGTTTCGCTAAAGAGATTACCGCCCTCAGCTTTAAGTCCCGCTGGGTTTGAAAATCGAGCCAGCTCAATTTGTCCCAACTCAATTTCCCGGTTATCACCGCCCATCAAGGCCGTAACCGTACCATCTTGTGAAACTTCCACTGCCTTTGCCTCCATAGGCACTTCAATCTGTTCTGCCAGCGGCAAACCGGAACTGTTCACCAACATACCCGAAGAGTCGCGGGTAAAATTCCCGTCACGCGTATAGCCAATAGAGCCATCCGGCTTCTCAACTCGGAAAAAACCATCTCCACTAATTGCCATATCCAACGGATTGCCAGTTTCAGAAATCGATCCCTGCGTAAAATTCCTGATCGTTGATACTGCTTGCGAACCGTGGCCAAGCTGAAGCCGAGGACTGTCATTTGACATTCGGTTCGCCGAACCTCCTGATTTCGAAACAGCAATATCCTCATAAAATAGATCCTGAAAAGCGATGTTACTCTTCTTAAATCCTGTTGTACTTACGTTCGACAGGTTATTAGCAATATTATCTACCGATTTTTGCTGAGCGCTCATCCCGAGCGAAGCAGTTGTTAAAGCTCTAAAAGGCATAGTGTTATTCGTTTATTGATTTAAAATTTCCCTAATTCCTGTGTAGCTCGACCCATCATTTGGTCTGTGCTCGTCATCGCTCGCTGTTGCGATTCAAACATTTTTGTAGTTTTCATCATATCCACCATTTCGTTCAGCGGATCAACATTTGATGACTCATAGTAACCCTGCATGATCTTGCTCGAAGGATCATCAACCATAACTTCTTCGGGCGCACTTAAATAATTACTTCCTTTACGTTCCAACTGAGAAGTATCCTCAACCTTCACAATACGAAGCTGGTCAAACACCTCTCCGTCAAGTCGGATCGTTCCGTCGTCAGCAACTTCCAGGCTTGCCTCATTACCTCCTCGACCTGTTGCCTTCAGATACTCCGGCATGTGAATAGGTCCGGCATCCCCCATCACGCGCGAGCCATTTTCATCCACTAAAAAACCATTACTGTTAAAATGCATGCGACCGTCACGCGACAGTTGGGCTCCTTCCTGATTTTCTACCACAAAAAAGCCTTTTCCTTTAATCCCAAAATCAAGCGGATTACCTGTTGGCTCAAGTACCCCCTGCTGCATATCAACTTGTTGTTGGGGAACGGCTTTTGTCACCATTTGGCCGTCAATACGTTGCTGAACCATTTTCTGAAAAACGTTACTGCCTTTAAAACCCGGCGTATTAATATTCGCGAGGTTGTTGGCCGTAACATCTTGCATTTTGGTCAGCATCTGCATGGCCTGCATCTGGGCCTGAAGTCTATCAATCATGATGTCCTCGAATGCTTCGTTATTGCGTTGGTTTAAAAAGTCCGGTCGTACCGGCTGAGGTGTAAGACTTTCAAATTCTATGCCACCAATATTTTTGCATGACTGATACCGCTGCTTTCTAACCAAATAATCACCATGTGAAATGCTCCCTCTTTATATATAAGGGTGGTTAAGCCTCTCTTTTATTTGAGCTGAGCGGCTTACCCAAGAATGATTTGTGACGATATCATCGCAACGGTCAAAAACACCGCTGGAATGGAAATGTTTTCCGTCAGAGTGGATTATTTCTCCCTCATCCCGCCGAATCCTACGCCCAAAACACTTAAATCGATTATTACGGAGATGGTACCGTATTTGAATAAACAATACGTTATGGCCGATAAACAATCAGACCAAGAAAAAACAGAAGACCCCACGCAGAGGAAGCTTGAGAAAGCACGCGAGGAGGGGCAGGTTGCAATCAGCACCGAGATATCATCGGTGATGATTATGGTGGTTTCGGTATTGACGGTTATGGGGATGGGCGAATTTATTTATGGCCGCATAGAAATGCTCTTCGAAACATTCTTCCTGAATGCCCAAATGGCTATTGAGAATCAAAATCACGCGGCGGCTTATGTTGGGCTTGCTTTTCGATACGGCATTGAAGCGATGACGCCTATCCTAATCGTGCTTGTTGCCACAGGCTTAGTCGTAAACCTGATACAAACAAAAGCCGCTTTTTCACTTAAAGCGATAGAGCCCAAACCTGAAAAACTAAATCCCATTACCGGGATCCAAAATATTTTTTCGATGAAAGGTCTCGTCGAACTGGCCAAAGGATTATTTAAACTGTTAATCATAGGGGGCATCGTCTATTTCACGGTCTTTCCCAATATGGAGCACTTTGTCTCCTTTTCCGTGATGCCATTAAAGTACAATATAAGCGAGGCCGGAAGCTATGTACTCCTGTTTTTAGGCCGAACATTTGCAGCGCTGACGATCCTTGCTGTTGCTGATGCTATTTACCAGCAGTATCAACACAAAGAAGACCTTAAGATGAGTAAGAAAGAGGTTAAAGATGAGCGGAAGGAATCGGAGGGCGATCCCCAAATGAAAAATAAGCGGAAGGAAATGGGGCGTTCACTTGTGCAAAAACGCCTGGACCATGCGGTGATGGATTCGGATGTGGTCGTCACTAACCCAACACACTATGCTATTGCTCTGCAATACGATCCCGAAGAAAACAGCGCACCACTGGTAATGGCCAAGGGACAACGGCTGCGGGCTAAAAAGATTAAAGAATATGCCAAAGAATTTGATATCCCTATTGTAGAAAACAAACCTGTTGCCCAGGCCCTATTTGCCTCGGCTGAGGTTGATGAACACATCCCCGAAGATCTCTATCGGGCTGTAGCCGAAATTCTGGCCTACGTTTACAAGCTTAAAAACAAACACAACATTTAACTGTACGAATGTCTTTTACAAAAATTTCAACAAGCAAACTCAAGAACCGGTTTTTGCAAACTGATGTTCTGATCTCGTCGAGTATCATTGTCATTTTGCTGATAATGATTATTCCATTTCCACCGATGCTGATGGATTTCTTCCTGGCACTTAACGTGTCGCTGTCCATTATTGTAATGCTGGTGGCTTTTTATACGCTCAAACCGCTTGAGTTTGCCGTCTTCCCGGGCATGCTGCTCATTTTAACCCTATTCCGACTCTCGCTGAACATTGCCTCAACGCGACTCATTCTTAGTGAAGGCTACGCCGGTTCTGTTATTGAATCGTTTGGCGGATTTATTGTACAGGGCAACTATGTAATTGGAATCATCATTTTTGCCGTCCTTATTATTATCAACTTTGTAGTGATTACAAAAGGGGCAACACGTATTGCCGAGGTAGGCGCACGATTTACGCTGGACGCCATGCCCGGTAAACAAATGTCGATCGATGCCGACTTAAGTGCGGGACTTATCACCGACCAAGAAGCTAAAAAGCGACGCGAAGAAATTGCCCGTGAAGCTGATTTCTATGGCGCTATGGATGGTGCCAGTAAGTTTGTCCGCGGGGATGTTATTGCTGGTCTACTCATTACTTGTATCAATATTATTGGCGGGTTAGTAATTGGAACGGTGCAAAATGGCATGGAACTGGCCGAAGCCGCAAAGCTTTATACGCTATTAACGATTGGCGATGGTTTGGTCTCACAAATTCCCGCCCTGCTTATTTCTACCGCTGCCGGAATTATTGTTTCCCGCACCGCCTCAAAAGGCAACCTTAGTAAAGAGTTAACAAGCCAGCTATTGGGTGATCCCAAAACCCTTATGCTGGGCGCCTGCTTCGTACTTTTCTTAGGCATTATGCCGGGCATGCCATTCGTCCCATTTGGACTGATGGGCGGCCTGTTTATACTCCTCGCTTATAAACGCCATGAAACCGAAGAAAAGAAAAAACGAGCCGAGGCACAGCAACAACAAGAATTACCAGAAGGTGAAACTGATAGCGTAGAAGACTACCTCTTGATGGATACACTTGAACTCGAAATAGGCTATAGTCTCATCTCGATGGTTGAAGAACAACAGGGCGGCGACCTGCTTGACCGTATTACTTCGTTGCGAAAACAGCTGGCTTCAGAGCTGGGTATCATCATTCCATCGGTTCGTATCCGCGATAACGTACAGCTCGATGCCAACCGATATATCATTAAAATGCGGGGTATTGAACAAGGTGATGGTGAACTACTGCCCGACTACCACCTGGCCCTTGTGCCCTCTGATTTTGATGCCAACATACAAGGAATTGAAACCAAAGATCCTACTTTTGGGATGGATGCCATCTGGGTAAGCGGAAAAAATAAGTCGGAAGCGGAAAAATTTGGTCTTTCAGTGATCGAAGCCGGAGCCGTAATTACCACCCACTTGATGGAGGTACTCAAGAAAAATGCCCACAAGCTTATCGACCGTCAAATGGTTAAGCGACTTGTTGATAACATTGAGGAGCAGTCTCCCGCCCTTGTCGAAGAGCTCGTTCCTGAAGGCATGCGTATTGGCGAAATACAAAAAGTACTCAAGCGATTACTTCGTGAACGCATCCCCATCAATAACTTAGTTACGATCTTAGAAACACTGGCAGATCACTGTCAACAAACCCAAAACACCGATGTATTGACGGAATATTGCCGGGCATCGCTTTCCGAAATTATTACAGAGCGATTTGTTGGAGATGATAATGAAATTGTGGTCGTCATGATGGATTCCAACCTGGAGTCTCGACTGATCAAACAAGCGCAGCAAGGTGGACTTAATGCTAACACGCTTGGACTTGATCCAAACCTGGTAGAGCAACTTTATAAAAATGCTTCAAGCACATTTGAGAATATGATCCACCAGGGCTACGACCCTATTTTACTGACGTCTCCGGTACTGCGACACACCCTCTTTGAGTTTCTGGCACCAATTTTGCCTGAAATAAATGTGTTGTCGTATAACGACATCAGCCAAAATGTGCAGTTCCAGACATTCGATCGACTGCGCATTGAACAAGCAGAATTAAATGAAGCTGCAACAGTATGATACTTAACAAAGTTATAGACAAAACATTTAAAGCCGCCAAGCAAAGTGCACAGCAAATCTACGGGGATGACTTTTCGAAGATTAAGGATATGATGCCCGAAGAGGAGGAAAATGATGAAGATCATGCTTCCAAAAAACGAAAAAGGAAACGGCCTAAATCCCAAAAACAAAAACGTACGACCAAACAAAAAGCAAAGGGCGGCGTAGTGTTTGAGCGATCTGCACAGACGAAGCCAGACCAGCAAGATTCAACGAACAAAAAGCTGGATAAGAAGCTCGAATCTATTCGCAAGTATGCAGCGCAACAAACAAACGAGGATACTAAAAAATCTATTGACAAAACGGATGCTTCTGCTGATGCCGAACCATCTGTTACAAAAAACAAAAAGGAATCAACATCAGAGCAGCAGCCGGTGAATAACGTCTACAGCCGAAAAGATATTCGACAACGAACATCTGATGCCCAAAAAAAGGATTCCAAGAAGGAACTGCCCAAACAAGAACTTGATACGGTAACCTTAAACAATATGGAACCTCCATCAGAAAATGAACAGGAACCGTTATATGACAAGTTTGTAGAAGAACTGCCTAACGGCGTCTCTCCTATTATTGATACTCAAGAAGAGCAAGCAGGAGAAAACAATAACTCCAATGATATTCATAAACGATTAGATCGGCTGGAGTCGCTGATGCACTTGGCACTTTCTACGCCGGACACCGCCTATTCTGAGCACCCGCTCTTCCATAAACTGCTGCATAAAGGCGTATCTCAAAAACTAATTCGGGGATGGTTCGAAGCAATTATTGAGCAAGGCATTCAACCAGCCCAACAACCCAAGCTTTTTCAATCCAAATTACTGCAGCGTATTGATGAATTGCTGCAACAATCTAACGCAGACATTCCCGAAAAAGGATTGCTATTTGCCGGGCGGTCAGGTTCAGGGAAAACGCATTTAATAATGAAGTTAGCTTCATCGCCAAACTTTGGGGCGGGTAAAGAAATAGCTATCGCATCCTTTGCCCCAACCGATGGAAGTGCCAAAAACAGATACAGCATTCTTAAACCATTTTGCAACGATCAGGGGATTGATTTTTACCACATAGAAAGTACTCGGCAGGCAAAAGCATTTATCCCAAAGTGGAAAAACTATGACCATGTGCTAATTGATACCCCTTCTCTTGAAATGGACGGAGAATCCCTTATTGAAAGTATTACGACATTGAAAAAGGAATTACAGAAAGAGTTCAACACGGAAACCCATTACTTGGTCAATACAGCCGTCAACGGTACGGCGTTTAACGATCCATTGGCGAAAGATATTAAAGCCAACCACATTGCACTGACACACATCGACCAATCACTCAAATGGGGTAAAACCATGCAGCTTTTGGCAAACACCGATTACAAGCTGCGGTACATCAGCAGTGGTCCCTCTATTACGGGTGGCCTGCTTCCGTTTAATCCGGAAAAGTTTGCGCGCAAACTATTACGAGCTTAACAGTATGACATAAGGAATATTAAAAACACTACTTAAGCCTTCGCACAAGTCGTGCAACACACAAAATTGTAAGGAATAACAAAATCCAAGAACCATGTTACTACGAATTATAGCGGTTATATCTCTCATTCAGTTTCTATTGCTCATGGTATCAGGCGAAAGCATCAACATTGCCTTGTACCGTAGCTTACTGGTATTCCTGATTCTATTCTCTCTGGTATATATCTCGATGTTCTTGCTGAATATCGTGCAAGAAAACGGTAAAGCCATGACCGAGGGATCAACCGCCACAGAAGGCAATAAATCACAGAACAAGAGTGGAGAATAATGATGAGTAACAAATCACTACAGGAGCTTGCCGAGCTATACTGTGAGAATCCATCGGATGGATTGCGCAATGCAATTATCAGCAAATCCATGCCGCTTATCCGCAGTATTATTGGCAAAATCAACATACCCGATCAACCGTTAACGCAACAAGAAGATATCGAAAGTGCCGGCATCAGCGGACTTATCCAGGCCATGGATTCGTATGACAGTAGCCGAAACATCAAGTTTAACACCTTTGTCTACTACCGAATCCGCGGTAACATTATTGACTACCTCCGCAAAATTGATCAGCTTCCGCGCCAGAAACGAAAAGACTACGGCACTGTTAAAAATGCTATCAAAGAGCTATCGCAACAGCTTGGCCGCAAACCCAGCGACGAAGAAGTAGCGCGCGAACTCGACATGGATCTCGAAGACTATCGGAGCCTGCTCTCCAACGTGCAAACTCGCAACGCCCTGTCGCTCGACAGCAGCTTTAATAACGATGATTCAAATTCCTTTTATGAAGTTCACGAAAATCCCGATGTCAAGATGCCCGATCAGGATCTTGTCAACAAAGAACGAACCCAGATCCTCAAAGAAAAAATAGGCGAACTCGAAGAACGCGACCGTCTCATCCTCACCCTCTACTACTACGAGGATATGACTATGCAAGAAGTCGCCATGCTGCTCGAACTGTCAGAAGCACGTATTTCGCAGCTTATCGGGCAAATCCTCGTCCAACTCAAAGGCGATTTAATAAAAGAAAAAGTTACGGTAGGGTAATCTCTTTTCTACAAGAGATTATCTTCGCCGTGTAGTTCCCCCTTATTTTTCTGGGGATAGATACGCCTTCTGCCCTCCTCATAGTACACCGCCCCCGGCTTAAAAACCTTTTTCCCTTCCTCCATTGATGCAGTACAACTTCACTCCTATTTGGCCATTACATTTCGAGAATATAACACTCTCAAAACGTAAGATTTAAAATTGCTTACAGATGCTGAAACAAGTTCAGCATGACACTATCCTGTTCCGTTGCAGAGCTACGGCGCCAGAATTATCCTTTTTGATCAAAGACAAACCTCGATCATCCAGACCCTCTGCCTCACCGAGACTAAGCTTAACGACTTCAAACCTTGTTATTTAAATTAGGGAAACCCCAAGTTCCTCTTGGAGAAGAGGAATTTAGCTTGCTCTACGAAGCTTTAGTGTAGTAGTGGAAGATTGATAAGTCATTACCTTCAATCCTCCTGTTCTCCTTTTCTAAGGAGGACCTCTTAAATACTATTTGTAAACAATCAAGCCATGGTGCCAAGCATATTGACCAAATACTGGAACAGCCGGTCAAACATCTTGCCGAATGCATCGGGCATGTAGGGAAGCAACCACGAAAGCAGCGTAAATCCAAGTAACAACTTAATAGGAATGGCAATAAAAAGAATATTTGCCTGGGGCATAATACGTGCAAAAATGGCCAGAGAGAGATCTAAAATAAACAACACTACTAAGAATGGGGCCGCAATCTGTACGGCGATCACAAACAGGTAATTGGCCACTTCAAGCATAAAGGGCCCGGCCTGCTTTAACTCTGCCTGATTGAGGGGAATAACCTCAAAGCTTTTCACCAATCCATTAATAAAAATTTTATCCCCATCCATCGACAGAAATATAAGAATAGCCAACATGCTAAAAATGTTCCCCACCACATCCGTCTTCTGCTGGGTCATCGTATTCACAATCTGGGCAAAACTCAGCGTAATTTTAAGACTAATAAGCCGTCCCGCCATTTCGATACCTGCAAAAATAAGCTGTCCTACTAATCCCAATGCAACACCAACAAGCAACTCTAAAACGATCGCTGAAGCCACAAATGGAAGAGTCGGTTGCAGGGAACCCATCACACTTTCCTCGGGAATGACAAAAGATAAAATAAAGGAAAGAATAAGCGCTAAAAATAGTTTAACTCTTCGTGGAAAGGCAGCCGAATTAAAATAAGGAGCCGTCATAATCAGGCTGCTAAGCCGCACGAATATAAGGAATAGTCCCAGTATATACGTGGATGATAACAGCGTCATTATAACAGCATTAGTTTATGGCCCCGCAGGATAATTAATTTACCAGCTCGGGAATGATTTCTATGACGCGTTCGGTAAAACCAATAGCGTATTGGAGCATAAATCCAAACGAGAAAAACAAGATTAATGCAACAACGACCATTTTCGGAACATAGCTAAGTGTAAGCTCCTGAATGGATGTCGCCGCCTGGAAAATAGCAACACCTAACCCAATTATCACAGCGCCTATCAAAGGTGGAGCTGATAAAGCGACAACTGCCGTTAACATTTCTTGCAACCAAAATAACGCCGTTTCTGTATTCATAATCCTTTATTCTGTTTAATTAAAACTTTGCACCAGTGATTGTACAAGCAGATACCATCCGTCGGTAAGCACAAACACCAGTATTTTAAACGGGAGCGACACCAGCACCGGGGGCAAAAACATGATACCCATAGAAAGCAGCACCGAAGCCACCACCAGGTCGATAACCACAAACGGCAAGTAGATCATAAAACCAATCTGGAAAGCTACCCGCAGCTCACTCATCACAAAAGAGGGTACCACAATATAAAAAGGCATCTCCTCTACACTGCTTACCGACTCCATTTCAACCATATCCATAAAAAAGAGTAACTCTTTTTCGCGGGTCTGTTTTACCATAAACTCTTTGAGAGGCGTCGAAGCCTCTCCCAGCGCTTCCATCTGGGTAATCTCTTCATTCAAATATGGTTGTACCGCCTGATCATTGACCTGTTCAAAAGTCGGCATCATAATAAAAATGGTGAGGAACAGCGCCAGTCCAATCAGCACTTTATTCGGGGGCGACTGCTGTGTTCCCAACCCCATCCGCAGAAAGAAAAAGACTACTATGATACGGGTAAAGCTGGTCATCATCGTAATAAAGGCAGACCCAAACGATAAAATAGTTACCAGAACCAATGCCTGTATGGCTACCGAAAGATCTTCGCCTTCCATCATCCCCAAATCGATAGGGGGCGTTGCCTGCAAAAATGCCGTTACGTTAAAGCCAGCATAGGAGAGCGAACTTGCCCACGCGCTTACAGGCAATAATAATACCAGCAACCCGGCAATCGTCCCGATTTTTTTCCACGAAATAGTCCCAAAAAATTTCATACTACATCTGACTCTTAAAAAGCTTCCTAAATAAGTCCTTATCTTCTGAACCCTGCTCTTGATTTTTTTCCTGCCATTCCTCCTGCGAATATCGGTGTAACAAATTTACTGAACCCGAGGTAACGCCCATCACCCATACTTCTTTATTTATTTGGATAATTTTGAGCTTTGCCCCTTCGCCAAGCACGTGGCTATCTAACTCTCTGCCCCTGGTCTTTGAGCGCCCTGATTGTTTGCGATCAACCCAAAACCAAACCATGATCAGCACAACTAAGAGTACCAAAAAAGTAATGAGCCCATTGGTAAAAATCCCCGATGACTGCTCATACGATCGAACATCGTTGGGCTTGCTCTCGGTTATCTCCTTGTTCTCATTAGATGAGAAAACCTGTTCGGTAGAATCAGCGTTAGCCTTAATATATTCTTCGGCATCGGGGCCTTGATTGTAATCGATGTGTGATAAGGTAAATAACCACATCAGCAACAATACGACAGCAAGGCCGAGAACAATTTTTAAAATCTTGCTGGGCGGAACATCCAGCGAAGAAAGTTTATCCCTCAGATCCATTTTTAATTTTAGCTAATCGTTTCTTGGTTGTCACCAGACTGGAAATTCGAACCCCAAAATGTTCATCAATAACTACAACTTCGCCCAAAGCAATACGGTTACCATTTACTAACACATCTACAGGTTCACCGGCCAGTTTTTCAAGTTCAATAACCGATCCCTTAGCCAACTCCAGCACCTTACCCAGCGGCAACTCAATGCGGCCAAGTTCCACCGAAACATCAAGATCTACATCTTTCAGCAGATCCATACTGTGCACTTCACCATTGCCGTTGCCGTTCTCATCAGCAAATTCTGCAAATTCGATATGCCGTGCTGATATCACCTTCTCTTTCTTGCGTTCCTTGGGTTCCTTTTGGGTATTAATCGTTGAGAATTCGTCATCGTCATCGCTTTGCTCCAGCGAACTTAATTCGTCAACCGATGCTCCATCTTTGCCTTTCTTATCTTCTTCCTCTTCGTCAACAACCTCTTCCTCATCTACCTCTATTTCTGTTTCTGGATCCCCCAACAGAAATTCGGCCCGAACCACCTCATCGGCAATTCCTTCAATATCCAGCTTTGTCCAGATATATTGTTCGTGGGCCAGTTCTTCCTGCACTTCAACTTTTGAAAGAACCTGTACTTCTCCGAAGTCGAGCTCTAAGTCATTCGACTCAGCTTCCTCTTTAATCGCTTCAGCAAGATCATCCGAAAAATCCTCAAGCAAACCGATCGTTTGTTCATTCTTTTCTTTTTCCTCGATGCCCAGCATAATACTCGACAGCAACCCAAACCACTCTTGGTCGAGTACTACGATAACATCAGAACTGATATTTTGCTCGCGTGTATACAAGAACACATCCGTATTGTTGAGATGCTCTAACGCAAACTCATTTTCAACTTCTTCAAAAGCGTCTACCTCAATATCTGTCTCCTCAAGTAAAATTGAGGTCAAAAACTCTTCTATGGTTGGTAGATATTGCTCTAAGGTTTCTTTTGGAATATCCATAATTGAATTTATATAACTTCTTGTTCGTTAATCTCTTCTATCATATCGTAAATCTTGACTGCTCGGCGTCCATGTATGACTCCGGGGTAGGCCGACATCTTATGTACATTATTCACTTTCACTTTCAACGGTTGGTCGGCGCGCTGTTCAAGAGGTATTACATCGCCTTCTTGTAGTTCTATAATATCTTGTATAGAAAGGGTGGTCTCACCCAGCAATGGTTTGATGCTTACTCCCGCATCAGACAGAGTATACTTGTAGGATTCCAGCTGCTCTTCGGACAATTCAACGGTTTCGGTCTTTTTACCCTTTTTTAATACTGAGTTATTCATGGCCTCTTTCAAAAGGCTATAGGGATATGAAAGATGAAAGTTGGCTTTTTTATCCCCGAAAGACACTGAGATCTGTACTACAATGGTCGGATCAACCGAAGCCATATGAATGTTTTCGGGCTTACTTTCAAAAGTTGACGACCTTATCTCAAACTCCATATAGGGTTCCCAGGCCATCAAGATCTCGTCGTTGATGTTGCCTACAATACGAGAGATGATCTTTTCTTCGATCGTGGTAAGCGTTCTACGCTCCGAAATTTCTCCGCCATATCCTCCACTTTGGCGCTCTACCAGATGAATACAAAATCCCGGCGGCATCACCATAATAATATTACCCGATGATGAATCATCAACCGATAACAAATAGATGACGCTCGGACTTTTTATTTTATTGATAAACTTGCTCGAGGAAAGTTGATCAATCTTTTCAAGACTAACATCAACTTTTGTACGCAGCGCACTACCAAAAATTCGGCTGATACTGCGAGCAAACATATCATGCAACGAACGGAGATTACGCATGATCTCTTTACTAAACAGCTTAGGCTGCTTAAAGTCGTACGTCTCTACATATTTAACATCCCCAAGCTGCTGCCCGGGCTTTTGCGATTCCATAAATGTTGTTTCGTTCGGATATTTATTAGCATCATTGCATTACGTATTTAGAATAATACAAATTGCGTACCGAACGGGAATCTATCGCCTGATTAATTAACTGTATCAGCTCAACCCTCAAGTCTTCTTTGCCTTTGATACCCTGAAGTTCGGATACCGTTTTGGCAGAAAGGTATTTAATAATGTTGTTTCGAATTTTCGACCGATGCTCTTCAATCAGCTCCAGATCATCCTTATTGTCCAACTCAAGGGATAATTGAACCAATAAATAGCGTTGTCCATTGGTATCGGCCGGATTTATTATAATTTCTTTCATCTCAGCTTTGCCGCGTTCTTCAGGTATCAAATTCTGCGTATAGCTATAAATAGCATCATAATTTTTGTCAATAATCGAATACGCAACAAAGGCTTGTCCCAACACTAAAAACAAGATTAGGAAATATTTTCCAAATCGTCGGAAAATTAACTGCTTCGATTTCTTCTTATCTTTTATAGAACCTTTCTTTTTATTTGCCATAACGACCTCTTTTCCATCATTCAGTTTTGCAACACAATACTTTTTATCGAATCAGGATCTATCTTCGTTGTATCAATTTCTATTCTTTCCTTTTCCTGCTCGTAGTTGATATATATTTCTACTCTCCTGTTTCTGCGACGTCCTTCCGGGGTGTCATTTGATGCTACGGGCCGAAATTCTCCATAACTACTTGCCTCAAACTTATCCGACGCAAGCTCCGACTCACTATTTAAAAACAATACCACTGATACCGCTCGTGCTGCCCCCAAATGCCAATTCGTACGATATATTGAGTTCTCCGAAATGGGGACATCATCGGTATGACCATGGGTTTTAACCTCCCGAACATCGGCCTTAATAGCTTTCGCAATACGCTCTAATACAATTTCTGAGCGTTCTAAAAGCTCTGCAGAGCCACTATCAAAAGTAAGCGAGTCGTTCAGTGTAATCTTGACTCCCTCCTCTGTTTTTTCGATATCTACTTCCTGCGAATATCCACGCTCTTCTAAAAAACTCTGTACCTGCTGCCATTCCTGGCGAAGCGTTTTATCATCACTTTCTTCACTGGAACTACTTTTCTCGAGTACAACACTATTCGAATTCTGAAAATGGGCAATAATATCATTGAACGTAGATTCGTCAATCCCCGGTGTCATCACATACAATAACACGAAAAATACCAGCAACAGCGTAACTAAATCGCTATAGGTCGTCAGCCAGTTTCCACTTCCAGATTTTCGTTCAAAGTCTCCCATTCTTTATTCTGATATTTAGTCCATTCTTGGAAAAGTTTTTCTTCACGATTAGTACCATAAGGCAATTTCTCATGATACTTTTTATATTCAGCCCGCTGTTTTGGCTCGAGGTAAATCAACATCTTGTTTTCCATAATTCGTGGATTTTCTTCTTCTACCATCGAAAGAATCCCCACGCGGAACATCTCTTTTCGGTTCAAATCCAACTTGCTCAAATATTCCAATTTTCCAGCTAATGGTCCCAGTACCATATTCGACAAAATGGTACCATAAAGCGTTGTAATAAGGGCTACAGCCAAACCGGCACCAAGTGACTCGGGATCATTAATATTTTGCAACATCAAAATCATCCCAATAAGGGTTCCGATCATCCCAAAAGCCGGGGAATATTCCGACATCGAATCTAACACTTTTACCGATATTGACAGCTGACGTTCGTGGCTTTGAATTTCATCATCTAAAATATTACCGAGGCTTTTTCTGTTGTAGCCATCAACTGCCAGTTGCAAGCCATTCTGTAAAAAATCGTTATTGAGATCTTTAATTTCATCATCGATAGTTAAAATTCCTTCGGTACGCACTTTTTTAGCAAACATACGCATCAATTCCATATCGGTGCGCAAATCCACCGATTTAGCTCCCATCATTCTGCTGATCGTTAAAAAGCTGTACTTGATGTTTTCGTAGCTGTAATTCACTAATGTTGCGGCCAAAACACCGCCAACGACAATTAAAAAGGCAGACATACTGGCAAACACCATCAAGTCACCCTGTAGCACAATGGCCGACAGAATTAAGGTAAACCCAGAAATAAATCCGATAATCGTTGATCTATCTAACATAGATATGCTTATCGTCTAATAACTTAACTTCTTAATAAAAAATATTGGCTGAGCTCATTAAAAATCTTCTGAAGAATAGCATCAAAATAAAAACGCCCCGAACTTGTACCTACCAATACAAGCACGGAGCGTTGACCTACCTGTCGATTGTGAAGTTAGCTTCGTTACCTCATTATCGTTTTAGATTTACAGCCTCAGTAAGCATTTCATCAGAAGTGCTAATAACACGTGCACTCGACTGATACGCTCTTTGCGAGGTAATCATTTCGGTAAACTCCTGAGCCAAATCAACATTAGACCCTTCAAGAGATCCCGACCGAATATTACTGTTGGCAATATTATCGGCGCTATCTACAAAAACTTCACCGGCCGCTGAGGTTGCACGGAATAATCCGCCGCTTACCATTTCCAGACCGTCTTCGTTTTGTACATCGCCCAAAGCCAACTGTGCCAGGTCCTGATTTTCACCATTGTCATAAACTCCCTGAACACGTCCATCTCCGTTAATGCGCACATCAACTAAAGAACCCTGGGTATAACCATCCTGGTTCAATACTTTGGCCGTATTCGCTCCAGAATATTGGGTGAAATCGGTACCCTCAGCGCCACCGAGACCTACATTAAAATTAACATTGCTGCCTCCATTACCCGGGTCAAACTCGATGTTAAAGTTATTATTTCCATCGATCTGTCCAGCTTCATCAAAATTGATAGTTCCAGTAGCCGCACCACCGGTCATACTCTCTCCATCGGCAAATTTAGCTTCATACTCCCACTGACCTTCTCCAGTTTGGGTAAAATCAACTAACAGGGAATGCTCTTCACCAAGTCCGTCATAAACGGTCGTACTCATGGTTTGAGTTCCCGTATCTCCTTCCTGTGATACTTGAAAACCAGGAAAGTTTACGGAGTCTCCAGCAGCATCACCACTAACATTATTTATTGAAACAGAATCCACATTAAGCTGGCTGTCGCCTACCGTATCAGACTTCAACCTCAACATACCGTCAACCAAAGCGAATTCGCCCTCTCCGCCAATATCATTATTAAGGGCTGTCACCATATCATCAAGGGTCGTGCCATCAGTACCATACTCAAAATCTGCCATTGCTGAGGTGCCATCATTTTGTGTGTAAGAAACCTCAATAGCATCAGTCCCTTCAAGGTCTTCGGTAGTCTGGCTCAAATCATTGATATCTGTTGTTCCATCAGCAAGATTTCCGCTATTATCGGTAAATGCACTTTGGGCAGTAACGATTTGCCGTGAACTTGTACTGGCATTCAAATTACCACCCAGATTCACTTCGCTGGTTGCCTGAGGTTCAAGGACATTCTCAAAATCTACGCGTACATTATCAGTTGCACCACCGCCCAGAATATTACCGGAATCATTGGCATTATAACCCTGCACATAGTTACCAGCTTGGTCAACAAGCTGACCATTTTTATTAAATGTAAAATTACCTGCACGGGTCATCAGATCCTGCGAGCCATTGTTAACTACAAAGTACCCATCGCCTTCAATAGCGAGATCTGTAGTTTTTCCTGTATTCTCGATCGTACCCTGACTAAAATCACGATCTACTGAAGCTACACGAACTCCCAGGCCAACCTGATTACTCTGCGAGGGTGCCGACTCACCGCCTCCGGCACCACCAATATTCTCACTCATTAGCTCCGAAAAGGTTACCCGCGAAGATTTAAATCCGTTGGTATCCACATTTGAAATATTATTTCCAATCGTATCCATCTTCGTTTGGAAACTCTTTAATCCACTTACTCCTGAATTTAACGACTTAATTAACGACATAACTTACTCCTTTTTTTATGAGTACAGCGTTCGATTGCTACTGCTTACTGTATTATTGTTAAATTGATTATTTATTAACTAAAACTATTTATCACTTACTGCTACTGTTTCAATGTCTCCGATCGGTACTTCTACACCATCGATCGAAATTTTAACTCCTTCTCCGGTAAACCGAACTTTATTGGCCGTACCTTCAATAAAGGTGCGTGCTTTTACACTTTCATCACCATTGGTAGCATTAATTTCTACATTATACTGCCCGTCAGGAACGTCTACTCCATCATTGGTTTTGCCATCCCATTTCCAATTATGTTCTCCAGCTGAGGCCCCGTCAATAGTTTCTCGACGTACTTCATTGCCTGATGAATCACGAATGACAATCTCTACTTCGCTGGCAGTATTATTCAGATCATAATTAACATCAGCCCCTTCGCCAGATCCTAAATTAACCTTATTGCTTAAAGCCCGGACGTTTTTGCCCGTCAATGAGGAGGCCATAGAATTAGTCAACTCGGTTCGCATCATCTGTTGGCTTTGCGACAACTGTTCCAGTCCATCATTCACACCAATAAGCTGCTCAACCGAATTAAACTGGGCCAACTGCGAAGCAAACTCCTTGCCGTCCATCGGGTTAATGGGATCCTGGTTCTGCATCTGTGCTACCAGAAGCTGCAGAAACTGATCCTGTCCCATTTTATTATTTCCCGTTAGCGACTTTTCGTTTTGCGATGCTAACTGCGTTTGTGCATCTACTTGTCCTATATCCATAACACTGTCATTTTCATTAATTTATGCGGTCCATTCCATTTGGTTATATCCAAAATTACGGACTGTTTTCGTACGTGCTTCTTCTGTGTGTTCTGCTGCCAAGCTTTCACCGGCAAAGTTATTGCGATAATTCCTTTTCTGACTCGATCGGTCCGTGTTATCCGAAAGCCCTGATTCGTCACCTTGCTGCTGATTTTCAAATTGCAGATCGATATCGGAACCAAATTCCTGCTTCACATGATCGCGGATCTGTTGCAAATTCTGTTGCAAAAACTTACTCAAATCAAGATTCATCGATCCCATTTTAATCTGCAACACACCTTTCGATTCACGCACCGAAAGCTGAATATTCTTTCCATCATCTAATGTAAACGTATGCTTCTGCCAATCACCGGAATTCTCTTTGGCGGAGGAAGCAGCTTGTTTAATACTTTGGGTCAATCCAGGCAAAATCTTCTTTCGGAGCGATACATTTGCAACTGGCATCTGTCCCAACCGCATGGACCCGGAACTGGAACTTGCTTTAGACTCCTTTTCACCAGACGAATCCATTACTTTTGTAACCTGCTCTTCCCAGTTTATTTTCTGTTCCTTCAAACTCGAACTGGAATCCCCAGCCGAGATACCAGAGAAATTCTGTAAATTAAGGGGCTTAGCCTCCTTCTGGGCATTAGCACTCGAAATTCCCAAACGGTTCAATAGCTTATTCCTACCCTCTGAAGATTGTTTTCCAAATCCACGTAGCCCTTTTTCAGCTTTGCCCTTCCCTTTTGTATTCTTCTTTTCGTTCTCACTTTGCACCCCCTTCATCTCCAACCCTTTCGTAGAAATATTAGCTGTGCTGTTCTTCTGGAAGAACGAAGAACCCATCACTTTTTTCTGTTGCTCGGTTAATTCCGTCTTTGCTGTTTGCCCACCATCAAGCTGTAAGCCGGCCTGGGGGTTACCCGAATTAGTATTCTGATTTTTTAATATTTGTCCTTCATCAGGCTGTTTCATTCTATCGGGTTGCACCTGCTTACCAGCAAAACGTTGGGCTTTCTCAAACAACTTGCCCTGCCGTTCCTGGTTTTCAACTCCTTGCTTCAGCAACATTTTTTCTTGTGATTCCTTAGCCTCACTTTTTGCTATCTGCTCATCCTGAGTCTTCGTCTCAACACTACTCTCAACCTCCTTCGAGACATCGGTGCTTAATATCTTTTCTTGTGACGACGCAACGTTCTTCCCGTCGACAGTAGATTGGGCATTTCCCTTCCCTTTTTGGAAATCTTCACCGCCCACCTTCTCATCTGTCCCGTCCACACGAGCTTCAACTCCTTTACCGTCTGAATCAGCATTTTCATTTTTTAGCGCGACCAAATTTTCGGCCGATTTTTTTTCTGTACCAGTCTTTTCAACTCCCTCTTGGTCCTGCTTTTTACCCTCTGAGGTTACTGCTACATTTTCAGCAGTTCCATTTGTGATGGACACATTCGTTGTATCACTATTCGTATTTTTTTCTTCTTCCGAGACATTCTCCGTATTCTCCTCAGAAACATTTTCTGAGGCTTGTTCAGTTTTTACCTTTTCCTCACTTTCTGATGAGGCATCGACCTCATCCCCCGTAAGTTCACTTTTAATATTCTGAAACTCTTTCTGCAGTTCTTTCAGGATACTTTGGTCAGCCTGTTGCAGATTTTTGGCCTCTTCTTCTCCCATTACCGCAAATGATCCTCCAAGGATGTTTTGGGAGATATTTTCCCCTTCAGCAGATTCTTCTTGATCTGAAGAACTTCCGGACAACGCCAATAGCTGCTGTTTTGCTTTACTTGATGAACCCTCACTTTGCAACGATTGCAATAACGCTTTAAAAGCCTGTTCAGAGGAACTCATCCCTCCTTCTTTGCTATTGCTACCGCTGCTTACGGCTTCATCAGCCGAAGCGTTTTTTCCTGCATTGATATTTGATAGTAGCTTACTCAACATTACAATACCTCCGTCATCAATTTGGCAGCGCGATCAGACTCCAGTGATCGTAAAAGTTTTTTTCGTTGTAATCCCGATCCTGCTTTAAAAATCCGTACTAACTGTTCATCACTCATCTTACTTAGGATAGGCGTTAACCTTTCGATATCCAGGTCAAGGAGACTTTTAATATTTTCCGAAAACTCTTCTTCTGATACTTCAGTATTGCCTGTTCCACTTCCAGCCAATGTTAATTGTTGCTCCAGTGAATCATTAACTGTTGATAGAGAATCGACTTCCCTCTGCAGGCTATCAATATGTTGCTGAAATTCGCTGGTCTTTTCTTTCAACTCAGAAAAGTCTTCACCAATATCTTCCACATTTCCATTTGCATCCTCTTCGGTTGCAGCCGAAAGAGAAGACAACTCTACATTTGTCGTATCTCCGATTACAAAATCATCATTATGCTTTTCGGCCACTTCCTTATGTTTTTCTTCATTCAAATATGGAAACAAAAAGTAAATTGCCACGGTCATTGGAAGTAGTGGCACAAAAATATATCCTGCTATTTTTAAAATCCTCTTAATTGGCATAATTGTTATTTACTAAACGTTTGTGTTGCAACCTCATCCATAACTTTGCGTTGTTGCTTGGACATCTCTTCTAAAAACAATTCGCGCTCATCTTCTTTCACCTTTTCCATGATGTGACGCTTTTTATGAACATCAGCTAATTTATCACGCTGGTGCTCAACAGCCGTCTTTATTTTCTCAAGACTGTCATTGACCTGCTTTACCTTCTCATGAAGGTCATTGATATACTGTTGTTGTCGCTGGAGATCATGCAGGTTTATAAATTTATTGCTATCAGTATCATTAATATGACTTTCCAATTTTTTTTGTAGTCGTTCTTTAAGCTCATTCAAATCTTTTTTCCTGTTCAGCTTTTCAGCAAGCTTTTGCTTCTCAACTTTTTCTTCATGCTTTCGAACTTTTAAAACAGGCTCCAACGAAAATTCAAACTTCATAATACTTCAATGCTTTCTATTGAATTATCTTCCGAAGCGAATTCCACAGATCATTATCAAAGTCCGCTTCATTAATACCTTGTATCAAAAATGATTCCAAATCCTCACGTTTTTCCACAGCCTTGTCGATTTTAGGGTTCGATCCCTCCACATAAGCTCCGATGTTAATAAGGTTTTCAGCTTCGCGATAGGTAGTAATCATATCCCGAACCTTACCCGCCAATTCCTGTTGTTCCTGTGTTACAAGATTGGGCATCACCCGCGAAATACTTTCGGGCACATCAATAGCGGGATAGTGATTTTTGTGGGCTAATCGCCTTGAGAGTACGATATGACCATCCAAAATGGACCGCACCGCATCAGCTATAGGTTCATTCATATCATCGCTGTCAACCAATACAGTATAAATTCCAGTGATACTTCCTTCCGATGTTTTACCGACTCGTTCAAGAAATTTAGGCAGCATTGAAAACACGCTTGGCGTATATCCTTTCGTCGTTGGGGGTTCGCCGGTCGCCAATCCCACTTCGCGCTGAGCCATAGCCACACGAGTAACCGAATCCATCATTAACAGGACATTTTTTCCTCTGTCACGGAAATATTCTGCTATCGATGTGGCTGTATACGCTGCTTTAATTCTACTCATTGCAGCCTTATCAGATGTTTCCGCAACAATGATTGACCGTTGTAACAACTCTTCATCAAGCGTATCGTCAATAAATTCTTGTACTTCACGTCCCCGCTCACCAATAAGAGCGATAACATTAATATCAGCATCAGAATAGCGGGCAATCATCCCTAAGAGAACACTTTTCCCGACACCCGACCCGGCAAAAAGCCCGATTCGCTGGCCTTTCCCAATGGTATTCAATGTATCAATGGCACGAATACCGGTATTCATAATGTCATCAATGGGTTGACGCTCTACCGGTGAGGGAGGATCGTTATGCACCGGCTGCTGGCTTCCACATAAGATAGGTCCTTTTTTATCAATAGGATCACCATTGGCATCAACCACACGGCCCAACATTTCTGGCCCCACCGAAACCGTCAGTGACTGCCCCATATATTCTACCTTACATCCCGACCGCATTCCTTTAATACTTTCGTAGGGCATGAGCAGTGCATAGCGATCTTCGAGTCCTACCACTTCGGCGGGAATCACCTCGTCCATAATCGTTTCAATACCATATACTTCACCAACACTTGCTTGCAATCCCGTGCATTTAATAATGGTTCCCACGATCGATGATACCTTTCCATACCGCTTACTGCCATTGATAAAGTCATCGAGATGGCTTCGAATCTGATCCATATGTGTGCCGAGATCGGCCGTATCAGTCATTTCCATGAGGGTAGGGTCATATTATCTTTCAGATCGGCAAGCTTTTCTCTAAAACGATGGACGACCATTTCATTTTGGGTCTCAAACTCAAATTCCCCAGGATTACAATCCTCACTAACACGGATAGAAAGCGAAAGCTCAGGTGCATACTTTTCAACCAACTCTTCCACAAAACGAAAATCCTGCTCACTCACCCAGAGCTGGGGCTTTATCTCATCGTCCGTTTCATGCAGCAGCGCCGACAATCTGTTTTCGAGCTGCTCTCTTATTTTGGGATTTTCGACTGGCAGACCTACAATCTTTTCCACCATATCAAATACTAAATCCAATAGTCCCGGATTCAATAATTGATGACGATAATTCCAATCCTGGTGTGCCTTTTCTACCAGTTGCTCCAGCCGGTCAAGTTTATCATCAACCTGTTGCTCGGCCTCGTTAAATCCTTCCTCATATCCACATTTACGACCTTCCTCAAAAGCTTTTTTACGAGCCTTTTCCAATCGTTGCTCCCACTTACCATCCCGTTTTTTGATAAGCTTCTTTACATCCACTTTCGGTTCTGGCTCGGCCTCTGACTTTTTCTCAGCATCAGATTTCTTATAGCCATTTCCATTAAAAGCCAGATCATAGTCGAGACGATTTTCATCCTCCTCGTACCAATTTAGTTCTTCGGTATGTAAAACGTTTTGATCGTCTTCCATGGAAATCTACTCAACAATTTCTTCTTCGCCCATCTTACGGGTCGTAATTTGTCCCTCTTCTTCGAGCTGTTTTATCTTACGGATGATTCGAGATTGTGCTTCTTTCACATCCTTAAGCGGTACAGGGCCAAGCGCATCCATGTCCTCCTGAAGCATCGCACCGGCTCGGTCAGACATGTTATTTAAAAATGTTTTCTTGACTTGCTCGTCCACACCCTTCAAGCCCATAACCAGATCTGTTTTTTCCATCTCGTTGATGATGGTTTGAACAGTGCGATCGTTGAAGTGAATAATATCTTCGAAAAGGAACATCTGTTGCTTAATATCATCAGCCATTTGGGCGTCGCGCTCCTCAATTTTACCCAGAATGTGACGTTCAACAGCAATTTCCGCTTCATTAAGAATTTGTGCCACGGCATCGGTTCCACTTTTAATACGATCACCAACAGTGTACATACCGCCCATCTGTTCCTTGATCACTTCTTCAATCTCTTCGATAACTTCGGTCGAAATTTTTTCCATCGTCGTAAGACGATAAATCACCTCGGCCTGCAAGTCCCCCTCTAAATGACCCAATATTTCTGCTGTACGTTTCTCATCGAGCTGAGAAAAAATAAGCGCAATAACCTGGGGATGCTCGTTCTTAAGAAAGTTTGTAATCTGTGTAATTTTACTGTCTTGAAAATCATCAAATGCCGTACTTTCTGAGTTTGCCTTCAGCTTCTGGCGAACCTTGTCCGAATCAATATCATCTCCCAACTCTTCTAACAGCTGATTGGCATAATCTTCGCCGCCCTCCAACAGCAGTTCGTCATTATACATCATTCGGTAATACTCACCCATTACCGAATCCACCACCTTGGGCTTAATGTTATCCATACCGGCAATAGCAAGTGTTATAGCTTCAATCTCTTTTTCTTTCATATACTTGAAAAGCGGGGTCGCATATTTTGTACCTAAATTGGTAACAAAAATAGCTGCCTTTTCAGCTCCTGTTAGCTGATCTACATCGCTGATAACTCGCTTTTTATTCTTCTGTGCCATACTGGCTTACTCCTCGTCGTCTGTTGAAATTAACATTGACCGTATGATTTTAGCGGCCTTATCCGGCTTCATGTCAACCATATTTATGATTTCATCCATATCATAATTTTTGCTTCTACTCTCAAGTGCCTTAGCCTTTTCTCCATCATCTCCCATAAGATTTCCAAGCTCCTCTTCGCTCATATCTTCTAATTCTGGTGGCATTTGTCCATCCGTAAATACCTCCTGTTCGTTACCTCCAAATGGAATCAACCCAGGCTGTTCTCCACGCATTTGTCGACGGATACCAAACAATAACCATGCTATTAATCCAAGCGTAATAAATATGACGGCCCATCGTAATACACGAGTCCAAGGCCATGGCCCATCAATCATGCGTCCACCCGGAACTTCTTGCCCAGGATTCCAAAACTCGACCTGTCGGATAGTAATCTCATCGCCCCGATCAACCTTGATCCCCAATGCCGAAGCAATAACATCACGAAACTCCTGCAATTCCTCTTCGCTATAGGGCTCAGTTTCATACACTGTTTCACCCTGTTCATTTACCGTTTCAACCAGTTTATGATTCACCAATACCGAAGCGGTAATATTTTCAATTTCACCTTGTGCTTTTTTATACACTTCCTTGGTTTCACTTACGTCATAGTTACGCGTACGTGAAGAGCTCTCATTTTCATTTGTGGTCGTAACGGATGTTTCTCCCCGCTCTTCGACTGGTGTAAACTCATCGATAGGTACCATTTCAGAGGCTTCTTCCGTTTGAACTTGCTCGTCGCGCTGCTCCGAAATCAAGGTCCGGCTTTCGGGATCAATATTATTCGACTCTCGAACCAAGCTATCAAAATTTTGATCAACAGATACCCGGACGATACTATTTCCCGGACCCAGTACCCGATCCAACATCGTTTGGCCACGCTGGGTTAAATAGTTTTCGGTCTTCTTTTCCGACTTTAACCATCCATCTTCAGATGCGAAACTATCTTCACCTTTTCCGTCATCAGTCAGGCGATTACCCGCATGATCAACAATTGTTACATCTTTGGCTTCCAATCCTTCTACACTACCACTAATTAATGACGTTATTCCATCCACACTTTTTTTATCCAGATTCTCTCCGCGTTTAAGCGTTAGAAGTACTGATGCCGAGGCATTTACTGCCGTTTCCTGAAAAGGGGATCGCTCGGGTAATACCAAGTGTACGCGCGACGACTCAACCTGCTGCAAACTATTAACTGAACGCGTAAGCTCCCCCTCAAGCGCTCGCTTGTTATTCATCTGCTGCATATAATCCGTCATCCCCAGCGAATTATTATCAAAAAGCTCATATCCTTTCATATCTGACTGGGGAGCTCCCATTGGGGCCAGCTCAAGACGAAGCTGATCTACGCGTTCACCGGATACATAAATCGAACGGCCTCCGTTATCCAGTTCGTAATTAACCCCCCGACCTTCGAGCTCGGTAACAATTTCCTGGGCAGCCTCTTGATCAAGTGACCCAAATAACAGGGTATAGCTGGGACTCAGGGCCCAATAGAATACTGTTCCCATAAAAATTAGTATGGCCCCAACTAAACCGAAAAACAGCATTCGCTGTGCGGTCGATAATGGCTCAATAAATTCGTTAAACTTTTCTATAAATGAACTCATTTATCTACTACTATATTTGCATGCGGCTTACTTCTTGATACGTCTCTACAACCTTATTCCGCACTTCCACCATTAGATCGAAACTAAGCTTGGCACGTTGCATCGAAATCATGGCATCATGCACATTGTCTGTTTTACCTGCTATAAGATCCTGGACTTTTGCATCCGAGGTTTTCATCGTCTGATCCACTCCGTTAATGGCATCAGACAATACATCAGAAAAGGATTGCTGGTTTTCTTTTTCGGTGACTATTTCGCGCTCAGGTGAGGCCTGCTCAATATCGTTCACCTGCTGCAATAGACCACTTGCTTCTATTCCTTCAATCATAATATGGTAGGTCTGTTTAGCTTTTTATTTTCTTACTGATTCTTTAAATAAAAATCCCTTATAGATTATTAGATCTGTAATGAACGTTTCATGATTTCTTTTTCCGCTTCGATACTGCTTAAATTAGCCTCGTACATTCTGTTTGCACTCACCATCCGCGTCATTTCCTCGACCATATCGATGTCCGGATAGCGAACCATGCCCTCCTCATTAGCATCAGGATGATTCGGCTCATATTCGTATCGGTAGCTGTCTTCCTCGGCAATGCTAAGATTGGGGCCAAGCGATTGCGGCCCAGAATTACTATCGGCCGACATTTTTGGAGACATGTGCTGTTCACGAGTTTTATTCAAACCCCCCATGCTTTTGCTCAAGACCCGCTGAAAATTCGTAGGTTGTGGCGCTGACGATTGTACCGATTGGGGGCGGTATCCCTTGCCACTCCCCTCAGCAGAACTTGTATTTACATTTGCAATATTTCGGGAAGCCACATTAATGCGTTCTCGCTGTACTGCTAATCCCTTTGCCGCTGTTTGAAAGGCTGAAGAAAGTCTATCAGGTATCATTATTCCGTTTTTTAATTATCGCGTTGTACTTGTAATGCCAGTTTGCAGAGTATCAAAATGATGGCGTAATGAACGGGTGACCAACTGTACCCTCATTTGCGTATCAGCCATCTCAAGAAGTTCATTTTCTAAAACAACCTCATCTCCTGTTTCTTTTATACTTGGATTAACATCATGCATTGCCTTTCCCGACTCCTGCGCTTCTTGCAGTGCATTTTCAAACTCTACACTATGGCGGTTGTACCCCGGGGTATCAATATTTGCAATATTTGATGAGGTAATCTCCTGCCGCAATGAATAACTATCCATTGCTTTGGCCAATAGTTGGCTGTGACCACTGTCAATTATCTGCATAGCAATTAAAATTTATTTTAGATTCTTACACCTTGTTTCTATGAACTCTCATTCATCCGGAACAAAATGTTTTTCCTTAAGTATCAACGTGCGTTAATACTACAGGCAATAGCTATGCCAGATGTCGGTTTTCTTAACACTGGCAGCCCAAATACATTCCAAATTTGTTTCTTAAGATGGGCAACTGCATAAATAACCGCCCCGGAGGTAATTTTTTCCTGCGGAATTTTTAGTTACCCCGATGGTTTAATGTTTAAGTATGCTCAGACACCGCTGATAATTCGAATAATCAAAGGATAAGACAGCCCAGCATTTATAAATATCACGGCTCCTTCTTTTGTGTCTTTAAAGACAATTAACTATGATGTTTCAAATTCAACAGGCCAGTACGGGTTCAGCAGAGATGATACCATTTAATAGTATGGAGCCTACCTTTATCGTTAAGATGGGTAGCAAGAAAATTTGTGAGGCTAATGAGGCGGCGATTGCGGGTCACGATAATCAAAATCCCATCGGTAAGGAACTTGAAGAAATTATCCACATTGTGCCTAATGCCGGACCGAATATTACACCGGCCTATTTTAATAAACAGTGGTTTGTATTGAAACAGGAAACCCTGCTTTGGCAGGGCGATCAACATTTAAAAGTGCGCCTCGAAGAGCGGGAAGGAGTTCCCGGATTTGACGTTATGCAATCCCTGAAAAAGATGATTGGGTTTTTACTCCACCGGGTTCGATCGCCATTAACAGGCATTCAAGGGTATGCAGAATTGATACAAACAAATAGCGATATCGGGGAATCATCAAAATATCTCGATAAAATTAATGAGGGCATTGAAGAACTCTTTGACTTGCTTGATGAACTTGATGCTCTCCAGGAAATTTCGCTGGATCATGTAGATCTCAATAATTTCTCTGTCGATCCCGAAGAAATTGTTAATGATATTCTTGCTGATTATCCCAGTAATGTCGCGCAAAATATCCGTTATAAAAAAACAGAACAGACTTCTGCCCTGCAATGCAATCCCGGCGATATGCGCAGAATTTTATCTTTTTTAATTGATAATGCTGTGGAGTATGCTCCGGTTGAGGAACATCAGATTACCATATCACGTCCCACCCCGAATACCATTAAAGTTGCTCACAACGGTAACCCCATTCCAAAATCGATATCTGAACAACTCTTCTACCCTTTTGTTACGACGAAAGCAAGAAAACTGGGCATCGGCCTGACCATGGCCCTGCTCTATGCCAAACGCTATCATGGTTCTATCTTTGTTACCGACAACAATCCTTTTCGAGAAACCTCCTTTCTACTTTGCTTGCCGCCGGCCAAAGAATATCAGTCTCCCTCTTTCTTGTAATCAATCCTTTTTTTCTTCAAGAGGCCCGGTGAATTGATATAACCTATTGTTCACTGAACACATACCATTGGTTAGCAACAACGTTCAGTTATTCTTTGGTAATCCTAATGGTAGCTGTGTATTTATTTTCTGGTATTTCAATATCGGTTTGGGGATAAGGATCAACCGAAATAAGTGCGACATTATATTTAGAGACCACTTTTTCTTTAGGCTCCAAATAGGCATTAAGCTTCGCTTCCTCGTCATTTATCCGGATTGCAACTTGTGCATTACCAGCCCAAACACATACCACCCCATCCGGGCATCGAGAATCTTCCACAAGATCTACAAATTCAACGGCAACATCCGCTCCCGAAATCATGATTTCTTTGCCAAAATCAGCTTTAATCTCTTCTCCCAGCTCGGGTTGGACAGGAGCAGTAGCATTACGACAACCTATTAACACAAACAAAATACCAGTTACATAAATCACATTTCTCATAATGCCTGATGTTTAGCAACTATTCACTGTAGTATTAAGTTTACTATATTCAAATACTTGTCGCAAGGTACTGACATAAAAAGCCTCCTATTTATTGGTTATTCGGTTTCAATATTAGGCGTTGAAATCCATTCTAAACCCCAACAAAAATAACCTGTCATTAAAATTATCCGATTCTTAAATACATCGGCCTTTATCCCAACCTTCGATCAATAAAAAAAGCGCCCCGCTTGAGCAGGCCGCTTCAATTACCACAAAAAATTATAATACACTACTCACTTTCGGCATTCTCTCCGAGCATACTCACAATTTGATCCTTCAACAGAACATGTGTTAAGGGTTTAGGTACAAAACCCAATCCTTGGCGAAGAATAGCATCAATGCGTTCCTCATCATTCTCGGTAGATACAACTATGGCCGGGATGTGTTGAAAGTCTGGATGATCGTGGACATAGTCGAGCATATCAAGACCATCCATAACCGGCATATAAATGTCAACTAACATCAAGTCTATCTGCTCTTTCTCTTTGAGCACCTTAATGCCCTCTTGCCCATTTTCGGCTTCGTAGATCTCTCCAATCTCGATATCCATCTCAACTGACTGTACCGTATTTTTAAGTACAACACGCATTGCTGCATCATCTTCAACAATCAATACATTAATTTTCATCTTACTCTACACTTAAACGATTAATTTTGAAACTTATATTATACAAAAAAAGCAACTAACAGCGATACAACTGAAATAACTATTGCTATTCCCGCAATAAAAAATAAGGTCTCACGCTGCTTTTTTTCAGCATATTTATCTGCTAAAACCGATGCTACCAATGGAAAGTTCACGCTTAACCCTTCAAATTTTTCCGTAGTAAAAAACGTCGTCACCTCTCCATCAGCATCGGTATAGCTGTATTTTTTGTTAAAGTGATAAAAGATACGACCAAAAATCATATCCTCTTCTACCCCACAAGCTTTTGCGATATCTTCGACCTCAATAGGCACCCGGATACGTGCAATACGATCGGGTTCTTTTTTGGCATACTTGCGAAAGTCTTCATGGTACCGAAAATAAATATCCTCAAGTATTTCTAAATCTGTTGGTATCTCATCCATTTGTACCCCCGTTTAAGATATTGGCATCCATACCAATATATATGTGACTGCATTCCACAAAATGGATTGCAGTATTATCTATTCTCAATTTTAAAAGTTACCGGCAATGAATACTTCACCTTTACTTTTTCTCCCTCATGTACTCCCGGCTTAAAATCAACTTTAGTAATTGCTTCTGCAGCTGCATCTCCACAACCGCCGCCAATATCTCGAATTACTTTAGGATTTTGTGCTTGTCCATTCTCATCAACTATAACCTGCAAAAATACGCGTCCAGAAATTCCTTGCTTAACCGCTTCCTTAGGATATTTTATTTTTTCATATAGTGCAGGAAGCCCTCCTTCAATTTCTGGCATTTGATCCACCACACTATACACCTTGTCAGAGTCTTGTGCCATCACATTATTCGATAATCCCGATAAGGTGAATAATATTAATGCTATAGCTGATACCGCTGCAACTGTTGATTTGATACGTTTAGAAGTTTTCATAACAAAATTAACGTTTAGTTTTTACTGTTTCCCTTTTCCTATTGAACCTATATGGCTCATCATATCTGTCACTAACAAAGCAGTATTTTGGAGCCTACTCCAGTTAGGTTACTGCCTTAAAACCCGTTTACACTATTATTGTCAAACTTTGTGGGTTCGCCATTTTTTGACTGCTCATTATTCTCTGATCCATTATGATTTTGGTTTTCATGGTATTCAAAATCCTCATCAAAACCATTGGAATGAGCGCTGTTTGCTGCCTGACCATCTTCTTGATGGGCCTCATCTTCTACGCCGGCCAAATCTACCAGGGCATCAACAATATTCGTTAACTCCTGTGCTTGTGAGGACAGCTCTTCTGCCGAACTGGCCGACTCTTCGGATGCTGAAGCATTACCCTGAACATTTTCATCCAGTTCAGTCATCACCGAATTCATCTCCTCAATTCCCTTTTGTTGCTCAGAAGATGCGGCCGATATTTCTACAACAAGCGTGTTCACATTTTCGACACTATCTTGAATTTCTTCGAGATTCTCAGATACTTCACTGGCCACCTCGGCCCCGCGCTTAGAACTTTCCTGTGAGCTTTCAATTAGCTCTGACGTATTTTGAGCTGCCTCAGCACTTCGTTGGGCCAAGTTGCGAACCTCTTCGGCTACCACTGCAAATCCTTTTCCAGCCTCACCAGCACGCGCCGCTTCTACTGCAGCATTCAGTGCCAGCAAATTGGTCTGGAAAGCAATATCATCAATTGTTTTAATAATCTTAGATGTTTCGAGCGAAGATTCTTGGATCTCTTCCATCGCTTCATTCATACGCTCCATCGCTTCAACCCCATCTTCTACCTTGGGTTTGGCCTCTTTCATCGCCACTTCTGCCTCTTTCGCATTTTGGGCAGCCTGTTTTGATTGCGCCGACATCTCTTCAAGCGAGGCAGTAGTCTGCTGTAGCCCTGCCGCCTGCTGATTCGAACTCTCAGCTAATTCCTGGCTGGTACCACTCATCTGCACAGCAGAATCATTTACCTGTTCAGCACCGGCAGAAAGTCGCTCAATAATGTTGCTTAACACATACCTAATCGCCTCATTCATATAGTAGCCAAAGCCAATCGCACCTACTACTGCAATAGCGACCCCAATGCTCAAAAACCACAGCGAATTTGCAACCGTTGTTTTTGTCAAAGTTCCCTGGTTATTAGCCCGTTCCCTGGCATTTACAGCAAGATCTGAGGCATTATTAACAATATTCTCATAGGAGTCGGCCCGAACTTTTTCCTGTGCTTCAACTGTTTTTCGAGCGTTAATCATCGCCTTAACATTAGCCACATTATCATTTAATACGGCCAATGCAATGCTTAACTGAATATCCCGCTCCGGATCGGTTACCCCTTCATATAATGTTCCCAGTTCAGAACGAAGCTCCTCAAAATCACTTTGCAGCGCTGTTAACTCCTCTGCATTTTTTAATGCTTCGGATTGCCAGAGCTTGGCCATACTATCCAAAAAACGCTTCGTAATATCATCGGCGTTTGCAAGCTCTTCTTGTACCGCGCGTATATCTTCAGTATCTGAAAGGTTTTGAATACTTGCATTAGTAATCGAAGAATATTCATTCATACTACTAACAAACTCTTCCGAAGATTGGGCTGCATTTCCCCTGTAGAGATCTAACTCCTCAATAGCTTCGTGAAAGACCGTAACCGATTCTCGATATTTTTTATATGCCGTATCAATCTTTACAAGGCCTTCTCCCAGTGTAGTAACTCCCAGCGAATCCGAAATTAATTTCCCTCGCTCAATTTCCTTGCCCACACTATCAAGTTTGGCTATTGCTCGTTGATATTGTTCATCATCACGTGAGCTTTTGTATTGCGACAAGCTATACCCAGACTCCCACATATCATTCTCGATAGAACTTCCTATCTCCCATTCAACTAAATTTTCTTCGGTAAGTTTTTCCGTATAGCCGTTAATAAAATTTAGAGCCACAATAGCCGCTACCCCTACAATAAGCGTCATTAGCGCTCCGCCGGCTACGATATATAGTATCCGTTTACCTATCGTCTTATTTTCATCCCCATACTTGGAAAGGAATCCTCGTAAAAGCTTCTTATGAAAACTCATGTCGTTCCCCTTAACTCGTTGAATTTATTATCATTTGTACCTTGCCATAGAGCTGTATATTGAACCTTTCAGCAAAATTGTACTGCTGATATACATAGAAACTTCTAACTTCTCATCGCACAGATATCACCAGTGATTATTTTATCGGTGAAATGCTTAGACACTTAAATATTTTCTCAAATATTACCATTTGTCAGCTTGCTTGCCCCACCCTGATCGGCAGATGTATTAATTCCCAACAGGTATCAAAAAGAAAGTGTCGTCCCTACCAAGGACGACACTTTAGGACTATTAGGATTGTAAGGAATACTCTTTACTCAGTCTGGCTTTAATTAAAAGCCACTAAAATCATCCTCATCTTCGTCAAAAGGAATCAACTCACTGCCATCTGTATTTCCATTCTGGGATTCCTGACCCTGAAACTTCTTGTTTATCGATTCAGAACCATTACTGTTGGCAGAGTGTGAGTTGTTATGACCATTACTATTTGAGCTCCCATTCTTGGAGGTCTTTTCCCAAGAACTATTGCCTTTTTTCTTAATTTTTTCATTCACACCGCCCACAAGAACCGATAATTCTCTTACTACATTATTCAGTTCAGCAGCCTGCGACGACAACTCCTCGGCAGAACTTGCTGATTCCTCAGAAGCCGAAGCATTACCCTGCACGACATTATCCATTTCGGACATGGCCGAGTTAATTTCCTGAACGCCATTGGTTTGCTCTTTAGAAGCTGCCGAAATTTCTACAACCAGTGTACTTACATTTGCTACTTTTTCTTCAATCTTCTGCAAGTATTCCGAAACCTCCTGCGCTACCTCAGCTCCACGCTCAGATCTTTCTTGCGAATTTTCGATCAGCTCGGAAGTATTTTGTGCCGCCTCTGCACTTCGCTGTGCAAGATTTCGAACCTCTTCGGCCACTACCGCAAATCCCTTTCCAGCTTCACCGGCTCGCGCTGCCTCTACGGCAGCATTCAATGCCAACAAGTTCGTCTGAAAAGCGATATCATCAATCGTATTAATAATTTTAGATGTTTCATCAGACGACTCTCGGATATCTTCCATAGCCCCCTGCATACGATCCATCGCATCTACTCCTTTTTCAACTAAAGGCTTCGCTTCTTTCATTGCTGTTTCAGCTTCTGCTGAATTCTCATCCGTTTGCTTAAGTTGCGATGAGATCTCTTCAAGCGATGAGGTAGTTTCCTCGAGGCTGGCCGCCTGCTGGCTAGAACTTTCTGCCAGCTCCTGGCTGGCGCCCGACAACTGCTCGGCCGACGCATCAACCTGTTCAGCCCCACTGCTTAAACGACCAATCATTTCTTTAAGCACTCGGTTTATTGAACGCTGCACTAATGCTCCCAATACTATAGCTAAAAGAACAGCCAATGCACCTATTCCCGAGATCAACCAAAAATTTGTATTTGCAGTAGTACTTGTCAGTCGAACTTCATCCCTGGTATGATTTTCAGCTAATTCTGTAACACTTAGCGACTGCGCAACTAACTGATCAAATACGGCAAATACCTGTTGTTCATTATTTTTAAGCTGATTATTAGAATCCCGCATTTCTGTAATAAGTGAAACTTTATCATCGATCAAACTCTTTGCACGATCCAACTGAGCCCAACGTTCGGTATCAGTATCAATGTCACCAATAATGCCATCAACCTGGTCACTAATTTGGTTATAAGAATTGATAACATTCTGCCATACATCTCCATTATTACTTGTAAGTCCCTCCCACATCCTTCGCTCATTATCCGTAACAAGAGCTTTAAGCTCAGTTACTGCTTGAATATTCTCGGCCTCAGGATTTTGGATATACTCATCAAGAACGGCTAATAGCTTTTCAGATGAAGTCGCTACCCGCTCCCTGTTTTTTTCAAGACTTTCAGCAGCTGAGTAATACTCCTCCATACCTTGCCGATAACGTTCAACGGCTTTATTCAAGCCCTTCATTTCTTGTACTAAATCAGGTAAGCCAAACGCTTCTATATATTCTTCAAGCTCTCCAATTTCGCCATTTATTTTCTCAAATCTTGAAATCGCCTGCTCATAATCTGCGTCTTCTCCTGTCCGCATATATCTCTGAAAATCACTATCGGCATTTCGCACTGCAATATCTAACGCCGCCGAAGACCCCCATTCTTGAATGTAGGCCTCATCAATTATTGTCATAGAACTATTAATATTATTGAACGCATAAATAGCTATTGCCCCAATAATTAATGTTAAAGCTACTCCTCCATAGGTTAACAGTTTAATCCGTTTACCTATCGTCCATTGTTCATTATTGTCAGAACCACTACCTGTTATCTTCTCCGTAAATGCCATAACCTATCCCCATATTAAATTTGCTGAATTAGTTTTCTCTACCCTCCGCCATCCTCTGATTTGTCAAGTACTGCTTCAGGCACGTCAAACAAAACCTTATGCACTTCTATAATCATCTTCACCGAATCATCTACCTTCCCGATACCGGAAAGATATTCACTCTGCTCTCCGGCACCTACCGAAGGCACTTCTTCGATATCTGATGTGTTAATGTCGACTACCTCAGATACCTGGTCGACCAACACGCCCATCAAATACTCTTCGTGCTGGATTACGATAATGCAGGTCTCGTCGGTATCCTCAATCTCTTCGAGGCCAAATCGTGTCCGTAAATTCATCACCGGAACAATTTTACCACGAAGATTTAACACGCCGCGTATGTAATCGGGCATCTTGGGCACAGGAGTTATTTTCATCAATCCTATAATCTCCTGCACCTTCAAAATTTCAATTGCATACTCTTCTTCACCCAGAAAGAACGTAAGGAACTTACCTCCATCCACATCTACGTCCGAACTGGAATCTGTTTCCTGCCCTAAAACTTCTGTATCACTCATAGCTAAAATGGTCTGTTAAGATATTGTAAGCCAATTGATTGAATCCCTATTATCCTGTTAATCAATTGGGCTGATGTTAATTCGCTCCTAAATCAGGTAATTTTTATCGTCCTATTGAGCGACTTCTTAAATTATTTTTGGCGGGAAAACAGTTTTATTCCTTATATCCACTTCTCCATTTCTGCCATAAGTTTTTCCGGCGTAAATGGTTTGTGAATAAACGTAGCCCCATAACGGCTCAATTTTTCAATTCTCTCCTTATTACTCTCTGCCGATACAATAAGAATGGGAATGTTGTTATTTTGATCTCTCTTTTTGACCTCTTCCAACATTTGCACACCATCCATGATAGGCATATTGATATCTACCAAAAGCAGATCAATGGCATGCTCTTCTAACAATGCAAGTCCTTCTTTACCATTGCTGGCCTCAAATATTGAAGCGCTGTCGTAGCCACAGATATTACATGCACGTTCAATTACTTTGCGCATTATGAGACTGTCATCAACAACCAAAATTTTAACACCCATAGCTACATTATTCGTTATTATGACTTTTTAAGTGGTATTATACCACCTTTTCTTTCGTTCTTTCCACAATAGCTGCTGCTATTTTTGTTAGCGGTAGTGTTTCGGCAACGGCATCCATCTCATACGCTTTCTTCGGCATCCCATATACCACACAAGTATCTTCATTTTGTCCAATGGTATGGGCTCCCTGGTCTCTCATTTTCTTGAGTCCTTTCGCTCCATCCGATCCCATTCCGGTTAAGATAACACCAGTGGCATTTACGCCCGCCGCATCAGCCACAGAGTTGAACATTACATCCACACTCGGTCGATGGTGGTGAACCGGAGGACCCTGCTTAATTTTTGTGTAATACTTCGCCCCCTTTTTCTGAACAAGCATATGATAATTGCCGGGGGCAATAAGAATCTGGCCGGGCTGAATCCAGTCGCCATCTTCTGCCTCTTTTACATTTACCCGGCACACCGTATCTAACCGTTCAGCAAAACTTTTCGTGAATACCGGGGGCATATGCTGCACAATCACCATACCGGGTAATCGTGGAGGTAAAGAAGGCAATATTTCTTCAAGAGCTTTGGTCCCCCCCGTAGATGCTCCCACCGCAATTAACTTTTTTGTTGTCTGTTTAAGTCGAGCCTTTTCATTTCCATTATTGTTTATCTGAACGGGCTCTTTACTTTTCTGCAATTTCCTGGAACCCGACTTTACATTGGCCTTCGAAGCCGCCCGTACCGCTTTTATAATTTTTTGAGATATCTCTTTCGTCGAATACGCTGAGCCCGGTTTACAAATAACATCCACAGCCCCTAACCGAAGCGCCGTTAATGCATTCTCACTATTTTTGGGTGTCAATGAACTTACCACCACAACTGGCATGGGATGGTGTTTCATCACTTTCGACAAAAAAGAAAGGCCATCCATTCGGGGCATTTCCAAATCCAACGTCAACACATCCGGTTTCAGTTCTGCAATTTTTTTCCGCGCTACATAGGGATTAATCGCAGCCCCGACCACTTCAATATCTTTCTGTTTACCCAGCTCTTTAGTGAGAAGCTTTCGAACTAAGGCAGAATCGTCTATAACTAATACTTTTATCATGATGCCTCCTAAACTTGATAGTATACTTCAATATCCGCTACTCCTTCATTCAGAAATACCCGAACAGATTCTTTTTCAGCTCCATCAAAAGCGTATTCCTGATCCCCTTTCCCATCAATAAGCCGGGGCGGGTTGATGTAACAAATTTCATTATCACGACTAAACATGGGCGCTATATTTCCACTTATAATATTCGCTACCTCACACAGAGCTTCTTCTTTTTGTTTTGTGTCTGGTTCTTCAATACCCAACATATTCCCGGCCATTGCCCTTAACAAAGAAGTTGAGGGACTAATTACAACCAACCCCTTGGCAGCTCCATCAAACTCAACAATTGTTTTAATCCCTGATGATGCGAACTGGCTATTGTCCTCATTGCCAACTTCATCTTTTTCAAGGGGAAATAGAAAACATGTGATTTCAAATGTTTCTACTGCCGTTTCATAAATTTTGCTACTGTACGACATGTTGGGAGCCACCATTCTTAAAGTTATGTACCTTTTTCCGCAGCATCCGCCAACTAAATGGCTTATGAATATACCCAAGGCCACTGCTTGTAATCGCGTTAAACAATTTCATATCCCTTCTTGAGGTCAATACAATAGTCGGAATTTCCGAAATATTAGGATCTGAACGTATCAGTCCCAGCATTTCCAAACCATTCATAACCGGCATATCAATATCAGTCAACATTAAATCAATCGAATGCTTTTTTAATAACTCAAGCCCTTTCTTACCGTTATCGGCTTGGTATATTTTATTGATCTCGATATCCATTTTAGCAAGCGTATCATTGATTTTTGTACGCATCCGTTTGTTATCTTCAACAACCAAAATATTCAATGCCATAAGAACTCCCGATAGTTAACATATTGTTCGAGATTAAAGATTTGTTTTCTTATCGGTCAAATTCCCATAGAATTCAGTTGATTTTATACTTTCTCTCAAACATTAAAACAATTTAATGTTTGAATCAGCTATTCGCCGCTATCGGCTTTTTGTTAATAGAGATATATCCATCCGCAATTTGCAGAGCCATCGTCCGTGATTTATTTCCTCCAACATCCTGGCTGGTAATCATAAATTTATTTTTCCAGAGAAGCTTACGGAGAACCGTGATATTGCGTTTCCCAATTTTAAAATAATCATCTTCACCCTTTGGCTTCATACTGGCCCCTCCGGCTACAGTAATTTTTAGGTTTCTTTTTTTGGCTCCGAGGTTATATAATTCATTCAGTAGTAACTGAAATCCGGTATCAACATACATAGCCGGTTTGCGGGCGGCTTTTTCAGGGTCGGCCTTTGATAATGGCAACATCACATGCAACAATCCCCCTACATTAATAGTAGGATCATACGCAGCAATCCCCAGACAGCTGCCCAATGCATACGTAATAAGGGTCTCGCTGGTGTTGGATGAGACCCTAAAATCACTAACCCCTACCACTGTTTTCATACTAAGGTCATTTATTTTTTCCGATACACCGCCGGACTTACATTTTCAAAATTCCGATCTGCACTTGCAATACTTTCGGAGTGCCCCAAAAACAGGTATCCCCCCGGCTCTAAAATCCGCCGAAAGCGGGTAACTAACTCTTGCTGGGTCTGCCGATTAAAATAGATCATCACATTGCGACACATAATCACTTGAAACGGTCCATTTAGCGGCCATTTCTTTTTCAAATTTAATCGACCATAAGTAATCATTCGTCGTACTTTTTCTGATACGCGATACTTACTGCCATCCCCTTTGTCAAAGTATTTGCGAATAATCTGGGGAGAAACTTTTTTAAACCGTTTTGCCGGATATACGCCTCGTTTTGCTGTACGGATGACATCGCGTGAAATATCCGTACCCAAAATTTTTACCGTCCGTGGATTTATATTTTGTTCCTGGAGTACAATCGAGCACGTTACCGGCTCTTCGCCCGAAGAACAACCAGCCGACCACCATTTTACTTGCCGACCATTAATTTCTGGCAATACATTTTGTACGATGAAATCGAAGTGCTGACTCTCTCTAAAAAAACTGGTTTTGTTTGTCGTTAACACATCAACCAACGCCAAAAACTCTTCGCCCGAAGAATCCTCCTCGAGGTATTTGATATAGTGGGCAAAATCTCTCAGTCCCAGCTTACGGATTCGTTTCATCACTCGTGCCCGAACCAAAGCCTGCTTACCCTCATGAAGATTTATTCCACAATAGTCATAAATCTTGGACTGTATCGTTTCAAATTCTGCCTGTTTTAACTTCATTATTATCAGTTTTTAACCGGTAGTTACACATATCCACCAAGGCGCTTTAATAGTTCCTATTACGTAAATGAATGGGCTATAAAGTTGACACCACAAACGCAGTTAGTATTTAATTCTTAATCAGCGCAGCGGTATCCAAGATTAGCCCAACCGTTCCATCACCCAAGACAGCACCTCCAGAAATGTGGTCCATCTCGGCAACCATATTGATTGATTTGCCTACCAATTGCTGCTGACCTACAACCTCATCTACCAACAAAGCATACTTTTTATTCGCATTCCTTATCGCCAGCAATGTGCCTTCTGTAAGATCTTCTTTCCCGTCATCAATATTAAAATGGTCATGCAATCGAATAACAGGTACCGTTTCTCCCCTGATGGAAACTTTCTCTGATTTCCCCATCACGGTAAACAGATCATCGCGCTGAGCTCGGAATGCCCGATCAATATTCAATATCGGTACAATAAACCGTTGCGTGCCAACCCGTACAAGCATGCCATCGGTAATAGCCAACGTAAAGGGAAGCTCAATAATAATCTTCGTTCCTTTTCCTTCCACCGATTCGATATCCACCTTCCCTTTCAGATCTTCAATCGATTTTCGAACCACATCCATACCTACTCCACGGCCCGACAAATCCGTCACTTCATCCGTAGAAGAAAAGCCCGGCAAAAATATGAGATGGTGAATCTCATTGTCTGTCAGGTTCTCATCAGGATCAACAAGCCCTTTTGAAATAGCTTTCTCTAATACCTTCTCCTTGTTAATTCCGCGTCCGTCATCTTCGATTTCAATGACAACCTTGCCACCTTCCTGCGAAGCACGAAGCCATACATGAGCCTGCTCAGATTTTCCTGCTTCCAAACGCTCTTCCGGCGTTTCTATTCCGTGATCGATGGCATTCCGAACCATGTGTACCAGTGGCTCATTAATAACATCCACCATATTTCGATCGATCTCGGTATCTTCTCCATAAGTAGAAAGCTTTACCTTCTTTCCTGCTTTGCGAGACAAATCCCGAACCAAGCGATTCATTTTGTGAAATGTCCCTTTCAGCGGTACCATCCGCAGAGCCAGACTCGTATCCTGCAGCTCCCGTAAAATTTTACTTGTATGGCTTATCTTCTTTTGTAGATCCGAGTGATCAGGAATGCTTTCATCCTGTGCTACTACCGAATGGGCAATAACCAATTCGCCCACCATATCGATAAGCTGATCTAACCGACTTACATTAACTCGTACCGATGATTCAGTTTGGTTATCATCAGAACCGGAATCACCTTGGGCTTCCCCATTGGTTTTTGCAGTACCATTCTGTGCTGGTGCTGCCATACTCTCCTCCGGATCCTCATACTGTATTCCCCCGGCTTCTTCCAACGCCTTTTCCGGGGCAATCTGTTCGTCCGCCACGCGATGCAACACTTTAGTCAACCGATCAAAATTGAGCGGCTTGGGTAGATGATCGCCTCCATCCGCCACCTCTACCACATCCAACATACTGTATATGATATCGATCGATTCCAGAGAAATATCAGCGCATGCCACATCAAAATCGATCTCTCCGTCGCGCACCATACTTAGCACTGTTTCGAGGTGGTGCGTAAAATCCGAAATTGGATCTAACCCCATAAAAGCCGACGTCCCCTTAATCGTATGGAACGCTCTAAATACCTTGTTTACCAACTCATCGTTGTTCGGATTCTCTTCCAAATCTAACAAAGCGCCTTCAGCCATTTCCAACAGCTCGGAACACTCAGTAATAAACTCCCCGATCATAGCCGCATCAATATCTTCGGGAATATAAAACTCTTCTGATGTTATGGATTCGGACTGATCCTCTTCCGACTCTGAGCTTGCCCCCTTATCGACCTCCTCTGTCTTAACCTCTTCCTGCTCAACTTCTTCGTTTTCTTCGGCTTCAATCGCCTTTTCAGTAATCGCAGAAACAGTTGACAGCCAGTCAGAATGATCTTCAATGCCCTCTTCTGAAATCTTTTCGAGCTTCTGCTTTGCTCCTTTAACAATCTCGGCTACATCAGAACGTGCGCCATCAATAACAGCATTTATGATGCCATAAAGACTCTTTATTTCTTCAGGAGCAACATTTTCTTCATCTAACTCCATTATAAAGGAAGCGAGATCATTCAACGATTTAGAATCGTCCATATCCTCTTCTTCCTCATTAAGCTCAATGAGTTCATCTGCTGATTCTTTTTCACCAGACAACGCATCCGCCAGATCATCATAAGCCTTTTCGAATACTTCGACCTCGATATCGCCATCATTAACCAAATATTCCCGAATCGTGTTAATGGCCTGCATGGTAGCCGTTTTAACACTCATGAAATAGGCATCCTCCTCAAAAAGATATTTCAACCCCTTCCAGGACATATCAATAAGTCGCTGCAACTGTCCCGGGTCGTCTTCGAACGTAGAGATAAACTCTTCGAACTGTGCTCCGGCTACCGCTACATTGTCACGATCAGCCGGCCATACATCTGCCAGTGCCCGTAATATTTTCTCAAGATCCTCTATGCGTTGCTCTTTTTTACCACTCATCGCACTACTATTTAATTAGATTCGCTTAAAACCATTGTTAAAAGAAATTCCGCATTCTCACTGGCGAACTTCATCTTCTTTGTTGGAGGCTTATTCGGCATAAAAAGGGTAAGATCACTCCCTCGTGTAGCCGTAGGCAACGAAGACTGCCCTCTAAATCCCACCTTCTCAACATTTGCCGCTACATCACCAGCCAAAATATTTGATATCTCTCCGACCAGGTCCCCCATATCGTCACTCTCAAAAGGCAGCTCCATACCAATAAAAACCTTTGAAAAGAAAAGAGCCGTATCTTTTGGAATAGCCAACATCAATGAGATAGTGTGATCAGAATTAAATACCGTCACATTTCCGATAATCCCATTAAGCGGCCCATCGCCGTTCCCTTCCTCTACATACTCCAACTCTTCACCTAAAATCGATTCAAACGTATTAAAAACCGACTCTTTGACCTGCCCAACAAGTTCGGCGGGTATTTGATCCAATTCTTCTATTTGTGCTAATTCCATTTTTATCTAATTATGAGTTCAGAATGCCTTTGAAAAAACTTTTATCCTCGTCGTCATCTCCATCACTTCCACCGGCGATATTTCCATCATCATCAAAATAATCACTAATGGCTTTATGCATCTTGTCGGCAGTAAATGGCTTGGTGATATATTCATTAGCTCCTCCTTCATTCAGCGCTTTATCAACCTTACCCATCGACTTTTCGGCCGTTACCATAATAATGGGGATATGATCGTGCCCTTGCTCACGGACTGCCTGCGAAAATTCTACGCCTGTCATATTCGGCATATTCCAATCCACAAACATAATTTCAATTTCTTCTTCATTAAATTTTTCGAGAGCATCTTCCCCATCTTTGGCTTCCACATAATCAAAATCAGCCAACATCAAATTATTTAAGGCACGTTTAACGGCACTCCTCATAATTTTCGAATCATCAACTACCAGTGCTTTTATTGTACTCATTACAAACTCCAGTATCCTTTTTAGATAAATGTTTACTTGGTCTTGTTCTCGGCTTTTCTTTTGGTACCACCATGCGGCCGAGCCCAATATTCCTAAGTTATTCAATTTCAGTTATCGTCAGAGGACGGCATCTCTTAAGTTTTTACTTGAAGAAAAACTCTTAGAATATCCCTTTCAATTTTAGGATTGACGGGATAGGTGATAACCCTTGATATCGTTTGATACTGGGAGAACCCGGCAAGTTATTATTTAAAGTTTTATATTTTTATTAGACTATCTACACTTGCGGGTATATCTTAAGGAAAAGCACCCCATCACCGATAACTGAATAAAATAAGTTTAACTTCCAGGCTACATCCTGAATAGAATCCAGCATGTTACCACGTTCATCGCAGACAAATCGTACGTCGACGATTCCCGCGGCTGGAAGTATACACCCTCTGCAAGAATACCTGGCTGATGTTAAATCTCAATCAGGGAAAGAATTTCCGGATATTGACGAAGACGATGCCGAAGGCAATGGAGAGCAGCATTCATCTTCCCAAGTCACTACTTCTGCCGAAAATAATGGGGAGGTTGATTTCAACGAACTGGTGACAAATAAGGATTTTAGCGAACTGTTTCGCCAGTTCTTTGTGGTGGGACATAAAGAACTGGTTATCCTGAAATCGAAAATATTCTCAAATCGAGATATGGATCCCGACTCCCTGCTAAAACCATCTGATGTTAATGCCCATAAAATTCAGGCATTACGTAAACAGCTATACAAACTACAAATGACTTTGTTCAAAAATCCGAAAGGCCGACAATACGACACTGCCCGCTAAAACAAATTAGCTGGCTTTTCGACTTTTATTTGAAGGCATACCATCTGATTGAACGACCGAATCATTATCTTCCCTCCTCATATCATCAAAAACACTGTGAAGGTCCTCAATAATATCACCGACTTCGCCAATCCCTTCTTCTACCTTGCTTCGGTAACGCTCAAGTGATTCGCTATTGGTATCCTGCTCCAAAAGCATTTTCATGAGTTCCAGGTACCCAGAAATGGCGCTGATGGGGGACATAGCCTTATGCATTTTCTTACATACCATTTCCTGAACTTCTGCAATATCTGCCGTACTTTGAGAGTCCGCTTTTGTAGCATTTATATCAACAATAGAAACACCATTGCCAACTTTCTTCTGCAACGTTCTCTCAAGTTTTGATTGCAATGAGGTATCACTATCCTCATCATTAGGATTACTATCCTGTTCCATAAGCCAACGTTTTCTTTTTTCTTACATATTCCTCAAAACCCCGAAGCATTCTTTTTTAAGAATGCCGTCTCTGCCTCAAATCTATTAAAAATAATTAATATTAAAAAAAATTAATTTATGGTTGACTATCTTTTGGACAGGCTTTTTATTGGTATTTCATCGTAAGGAAAAAAGCCATCGACATATTTTCTCGGGTACAACATACATCTGTTAAAGGTATGAGTCTCCCTTTCCCGTTTTACAAAAATGACTAAGGACTAACGGGAAGGGTTATACTATTATAAGGGCTTTATGATACATCTACTTCTCATAAATATTTCGGAAGAGCATGCTACTTCAATTATAGAAATGCTGGAAACTAACAATACCGAAGTTGATTATTTAATACTGGATGATGAAACGGAGCTTAACCAAGAATTAATCGATGCCACCTACTGGGATGCCATTATTCTTTCGGAATCCCCCTCCCAAAACTTTTCCTTGTTAACGTCGGTAGCTGATCAGTTTAATGACACCCCTATTATCTTTTTCACTAAGGATTATTCCGACCAGCTGTTTACCGATGTAATGAAACACGGGGCAAAGGATTGCATTTCTGATTCAGAATACTACCGGCTGCCTCCTATTTTGCAAAGAGAATTATCAGCAAACAGATTTAGTGACACCCCTCAAAAACTGACGGAGTCTCCAGAAATATTATCTGAAATTGTAGACTTGAGTACCAATGATGTCTTTTTATTTGATACCCAGGATTTTACATGCTGCTATGCTAACCAAACAGCTATTTCGAACCTTCGGTACTCGAAAAGTGAGCTCATGAGCATGACAGCCCTCGATATCTATTCAGAATATGAGGGCGACTCTTTTTCAATGCTCATCTATCCAATGCTGCAAAACCGGCACGACGAAATTGCTATCTGTACAAATATTTCTCGCAAAATGGGCGCAGTCTACCCAGCCGAAGTTCGTTTCAAAAAGATAAATCATGAAGGCAAAACTCATATCCTGGCTATAAATAAAGATATCAGTGATACCTGGTACAAAGTCCGCAAATTAAAGCGGCAACGCTCATTAACAAATAACTACATCACCAAGCATAAGCAAAAAGAAGAGCTACTCGCTAATGCTGCCCATGATATGCGTACCAGCCTGCAATCTATCATCCTTTCAAACAAACTGCTTTTTGATAAGCAACCCGGTGATTTCAAACAGGGGTTCGGCAAATTTCAAAAAGCGATTCACTTTTCCGGCAAACACTTGCTGAACTATATTAACGAATTCTTTGATCCAAGCCCCACCACTGGGAAAAATAATACGACAAACCTCACCGCTGACTCTCTGGATCTGAAATCGTTTACCCAAAAATTATTCTTGGTATTTAAACCCATTGCTCAGCGAAATGATATAACATTTCATTTCAAAAATGCTGAACTCGACCATCAGCATATATCTACCAATCAAACATACGTTAAACGCATTCTAAAAAACCTACTCTCAAATGCGTTTAAGTTTACCAACGAGGGCAGTGTTACCTTTGAAATATTTTCCCTACCGGCCAGCACGTTGGAAAACACGCAAATAGATACCGATCAAGCCATTGCATTCAAAATTCAGGATACGGGCATTGGTATTCCAAAAAATCAACTGAAGTCTGTTTTTGAACGTCATAAACGCACCAAAAACACCAAGCAAGGATCAGGACTTGGACTCCATATTTGTCAAGAGTTGAGCAAATCTCTGGGTGGCGAAATTGATGTAAAAAGTAACGTAGAGGAAGGCTCAACCTTTATCCTGTATCTTCCAGTCCAAAAGACTGAATCACCAGCCATCTCTCACAAAAAAAATGGGCACACAAGCCAGAAAAAAGCCATCCAAAATCAGGATAAAACTATACTGATTATTGATGATAGTGAAGTACACAATTTGGCCATAAAAGAGTATTTAAATTATACCTTCGAAAAATGTATAACTGTTGACACCCTTCCCAAAGCACGGGATGTGCTTGATAATACTGAGATTGATTGCATCGTCTCTGACTATACGATATACGGTGACAGCTGCCTGGGCTTTCTTCAAGAAATTCGGAATAACCAGCGTTTTTCCGGCATTCCCACAATTGTTTATACCGGCAAAAAGTTAACAGATACCGAACGAGAATCGATTTTAAGCTATGCCGATACCATCGTCAAAAAGAGTGCCGGCAGTTACGACACATTAACACATACGATTATCTCCTTTTTCCGTAAAAACAATCAGTCCGCATCCTCCCTTGTCAAATAACCCTTCTCCTCTCTCCATCTAATATCTCTATTGCCAGTCCATTTTAGGTATTGCTGATTTAAGATTATCCTGTCACCCACGATAAGTTCCATAGGAGTAGAAACTATATTTCAATAAACTATCGGGGTCTATAATGATATATACGAGAAAATTAAAAACTGCCGTATGCCTATTAGCGGCGCTATTTTGTGTTAGCACAGGGGCATTTGCTCAGCAGTCAACAGATTTTGAACAGCAAGTCGAAAACCTTCAAGAACATTTAAAGAACGATTACTTTTCTTTTGGAATTTTGCTTCAAGGACAGGCAGACTTCCACGCGGAAAGAAATGCCGGGAATGGTTTTCATGCTTCTAAAGGACGATTTAAGATGGGCGGTACTTTTGATGGCAAGTTCGGCTATAAGCTTCAAGCCACTATGCTTAAAAGTCCATCCGTATTAGATGCTAATGCCTATTACAAGCCATCTTCACAGGTGGAGCTGAAAGCGGGATTATTTAAGTCTCCCTTTTCGCATGAATATTTAACAGGAGCCGGCTCAGTACTTTTTGCAGGTCGATCTACTGTTGTTAACCAACTTGGCCCCAAACGCCAGTTAGGGTTGCAGCTCGATACCTATACTTCGGAAAAAACATTCCGGTTTACCGGCGGTGTTTTTAACGGCAATGGGTACAATGGTAACAGTAATGATGACAATAAATTCCTCTATATCGGTCGGGTCGAAAGCTATCTGGGCAATGGCGACAACCAAACAAAACTTGGCGTAAGTGTTGCTAACGAGACCAAAGATGTACCGGGCAGTGGAAACCTTTCAACCGGTTATGTGGGGCAACAAACCCTCTTAACTACCTACGCCAGTACCACCCAGGGTAAATTATTGCTGGACGGAGAGTTTATTAACGCTTGGAGAAACCCGGATATAGGACCTGACAGTAATCCATACGGCTATTATGTTACGGCTGGATATTTCGTTACAGACAGCAGTCGTCTTTTGGCTCGATGGGATGCTTTTGAAGGAGATAATTTAGCACAAGATACCGAGCAGATTCTTGTTGGTTTCAACCACAGTCCCAACCAATTTACCAAACTGAAACTTACGTATTCATTCCCAACCAATGATGGTTTTGAACAATCAAACTTCTTTGCCATCCTTCAGGTAGGATTTTAATCCATAGTCAATTAGCTTAGCTGATGCCCATTTTCTGGGACAGCAAATTCACAATGACTTTGCTTTTCGCTCCCATTCGCAGGGCATCAGTTAATGCTAATAACTCATAAAGCTGCTCATCTTCTTTACACGCCTCCGGCACCGTATGATATAAAGGGTCTATAGAAATCCCTTTGGTATTATACCCTTTCGCCGGCCAGATATACGGATCCTCAACCACAAACTCTTCACTTAATACCGAAGCCGAAAATGCCGTTGGCATTCCACGCACCAATCGCCCTTCGAGTGCTGGAAAAACATGCTTTACCCCATACACTAAAAACTCCAGCAAATTCTCTTTTTGTACCGACCGCTTATCATCTTTAATAAGTCCCCCAATCACCGATCGATTAACCGATTCACTTACCTCCGAATTACTGATATTTAACTGCGCCGCCACATCTTTCAGATACCAATCCTCATCCCCCAACGAAATAATCTTTAACAGAATTACGATATCCTGCGGACGCATTCCTTTATGCTCTTTCATACCGTAAAATAACTATTGCCATTACTGTGATTAACTGATGCAGTTATCATATTACAAAAAAAGCATTTTTACCAATGGGAATCTCTTACCCATAATGGTGCTTTAATGCCCCCTTTTCGCTCCCGGCTTACCTACTTCTGACCCATTCCTGTCCTTTCCCTAACAACCAGGGAAAGGAACTCTAAGGCTGGTGCTTCTCTGCCGACCCATTCTTGGGTTTTCGCAACTTCTACCCCACACCTAATCTTTCCTTTATTCTGACCCTCTCCTGTCCTCTCCCTAATAGTTAGGGAGAGGAACTCTTTGATAACTTTCCTAACCCAATCAACGAGTCTTTCTCCCTGCTTAGTAGGGAGAAAACAAAAGAGGGTCAACTTGTAGGGGAAGAATAAGATGGGGTCAACACCGAGTCTCTTTCCCTGCCCCGGAGGGAAAAAACAAGCTTGCACTACCAAGTTTTCTTAATTTTCCAAGCTTTAGCGCATAAGATAACACAGTAGTAATAAAGTCACCCAACAATTGAACTTCAATGCCCCATATCAATATCTTACCCAATAAATGTCATTAAAAAGATATCGCATGATCAGGGCAACGCTTCGTTTTTATGGGGATTTAAATGACGTGCTGTTTAGCACGTTCTCCGGCCCGGCGGTACACCGAAACCTGCCCGGCCCCACCTCCGCCAAAGACCTTATTGAAGGATGCGGCGTGCCCCACACCGAAGTGGATCTGATCTTGGCCAACAATCACCCCGTAGATTTCTCCTATCTGGTTCACGAAGATCAGCAGCTTAGCATCTATCCCTTCTTTAATCATATTCAAATCCCCACAAATGAGCGACTCCAACAGCCAACCCTGTCCCACAACCGTTTTTTAGCCGATACCAACCTGGGCAAGCTGGCCCGCTACCTCCGGATGGCCGGCTTCGATACCGCTTACAGTAAAGGGCAATCAGACCGGGAAATCATCGGCCAAATGCTGGAAGAAAAACGTGCCCTGCTAAGCCGCGACCGAAAACTGCTGATGCACAAAATAATCAACCACGGCTACCTCCCGCGATCGGACGATCCTGTTCAACAATTACAAGAAGTAGTCCGCAGATATAATCTTTCTAATAGCGTTACCCCTTTTTCCCGCTGTCCCAATTGTAATACAAAGCTACAGCGCGTATCCAAAGAAGAAATCATAGATCACCTTGAACCACTCACAAAGCAACATTTTGATACATTTTCGCAGTGTGCAAATTGCAAAAAGATCTATTGGGCGGGTTCTCACCGTCACCGGCTGGATAAACGGATAAAAGAGCTTTTGGGGATTAAGGAGTAGTGTCTTCTGACCCACCGCTACGTCGCTAAAACTATGAAGCGTCGGCGACCTTGTTTCCGCCCTAACGTTTTAGAGAGGCAGACTCTTTTATTACAATTTCCATTTTTATATACCCTCTATTCTGACCCTCTCCTGTCCTCTCCCTAATGATTAGGGAAAGGGACTCCTTTCATAAATTTTAATCCTTGATCAACGAGTCTTTCTCCCTGCTTAGTAGGTAGGGAGAAACCAAAACAGGGTCAACTTTTAGGGGAAGAACAAACGCATGCTACAAGATTTTAACGCAGTAGTAAATGGGCAAAACTGGGTCCCCTTAATTGGTAGAAGAAATCAAAGCTGTTCTGCGAAACATTCGTATAGTAGAAAAGAGGGTCAACCCTAAGCGGATTCGCCATTTACCCGTTGGATAAGCTTATCAATCTTTTTCTGCATTCTCTTGCACATAGCACCAGTCGATCTATTTTTCTGGACCAAGCTTGACAATTGATCAAGATGCCCCTGCGCCGTTTCCACCTCTTTTATTAACTCCTTAAAAGTATTCGTGAAAGACCCCGTTTTATCATTAAGCCGAGCCACTTCAATTTTACCACTGGTATGAATCAACCGCAGGGCTACCAAAAACCGATCTATATTTTCAAGATCCTTGGTAAGATTATTTAAATATTCCGGCAATTGTCCCAAATGCTCGGCCACTGTATCAAGGCGTGGCACAAACGCATCATACAATATATCAAGTACTTCGTCGGACGATATCTCCATATTCTTATCCTTATACCGTCCCTCATCAATCTCCTTTAAAAACTCAATCGTCATCTCCACCTGAAGTTTCGACGACACAATATTGAAATTCAATTTCCCAATGAGATCACTCAGGTTATGAATATTACCTTTCATTGTGATCAGTTTTTCCTCTCCATCCTTTGACTGATCGCCAATACTTTCGGCAATAACGGAGAGAGCAACATCGTCCTGATCCAGTTTTGCCGACCCCACCTGGGCATTCAGCGACATAAACAGAATTGATCGCGCCAGCTTTAAGATATAATTGGAATGCTCGACCAATCCCTCATGAATCTGCTTCAATTTTTTCAGGGAAATTACCAGATCGCGCAAAATTGGTTCCAACTTTAGTAAAGACGGGGGAATATTATCTGCATCTCCATCATTAATCTGCTCAATAGAAGATCCCACCGTGTTCTCCCGATGATGCATCTCAACCTGCAAAGCATTCCACATAAATTCCTCATAGTTCTCAAACCCCTCCTCACGCAACAGGTCCATGAGATACTCCTGCGACGCCTCCATAGCCTTCCTTTTGCCAACTTCGGACTCTTTCTTCTTTTCGAAGGCAAGCGTCTTTGCGTAATAGCTTTTAATCTTTTCAAAAAATGGTCCGCCAGGCTTTAACCGGATGGACAGATATCCCCCTTCACAGGGAAATGCCAACGCCATTACCCAATAATAAGAGCCATCTTTGGCCAGGTTTTTAACATAAGCTGCCACAGGCTTATCGGCTTTCAGATAGTCCCAAAAAATCTTAAAAACCGCCCGGGGCATATCAGGGTGACGTATAAGCTTATGCAGCTGACCGATAATTTCATCGTTGTTATACTTGCTGACCCGAACAAAAACCTCATTTGCAAAGGTTATATTGGATTTAGGATCCGTTACCGAAAAGAAGAGTTCATCATATCGGAACGGACTTTTTTGATTTGTGGGGGTAGGGTAGGTAAAATCTTTAATCTTTTTCTTAGTAGCCATGCGTCATCTGTCATTCAAATCTCACTCCTATGCTCCCCTATTATCGTAATATGGCTATTTTTCTTAAGCCTATTTTGAATAAAAAAAGGAACCCACTACATCAATATGGAGATCATTAAATATCAGCAACAGGTTCTGGCCCTGGCCATTCCCTGTTTTTTGACCCTCTCCTGTCCTCTCCCTAATGGTTAGGGAGAGGGACTCCTTTCATAGATTCAAATTCCTGATCAACGAGTCTCTTCCCCTGCTTTGGAGGGGAAGAATAAGATGGGGTCAAAAATTAAAGAACTGATGTGTACTTCGTTATTCTAACCCACTCTTGACCTCTGCCTAAAATTAGGGAGAGGGACTCTTTGATAACTTTCCTAACCCAATCAACGAATCTTTCTCCCTGCATAGTAGGGAGAAAACAAAAGAGGGTCAGCCAAGTAAAGAAATAGGGTTAATTTATTTCTCTTGATTTATTAGCTTGGGAAAAATCATCAAGAGCATATAGTTATGAACAATTCTAATAAATCCATCACCGAGCTTGCCCGGGAACTTCGCAACAATCCCACCCGGGCCGAACGCACTCTCTGGAAACACTTACGGAAACGCCGCCTTAACGGATACCGCTTTCTTCGACAGAACCCAATTATTTATGATCAACGTAATTACCGCAAAGATTTCTTCATCGCTGATTTTTATTGCGCCGAAAAGCAATTGGTTGTAGAAGTTGACGGAGCGTATCACAAATACCAGCAGCAATATGACCGCAACCGCGATAAGGTAATTTCGGCATTGGGAATAGAAGTTCTACGTATTCAAAACCAAGAGCTGCAAAATATTGATCTTGTGAAGGAGAAAATAATCCAGCGGTTAGAGGAACTTTGATCTGGCTGTTTTCCGGCTACTTCGAACCCTCTCCTGTCCTCTCCCTAATGGTTAGGGAGAGGGACTCCTTTCATAGATTCAAATTCCTGATCAACGAGTCTCTTCCCCTGCTTTGGAGGGGAAGAATAAGATGGGGTTAACACACCCGCCCCGGACTCTTAAACACCTGCTCGTGATTCCAGACAATGTAATCCACGCTCGGCTCATATACGGCCCGCACCGGTTTACTGATCTGATCACCATGAAATCGCCCCAGCCACAGGTCAAAACCGTCGGTACCCACCACCTTTTCTGATACGAGGAACTGCCGGTCTTCGTCAAGGGTGAAGGCGCCCAGGTCGAACAGTTTATGATGGAGGGTGCAAAGGGCAATCCCGTTATTCACTTCATCCGGTCCGCCGGCACTGTGCCATTTGATATGTGCGGCCTCGATACAGAGCGTTTTCGCTCCCATCCGCACGTCGAAATCACAGACCGCGCAGCGATACTGGTAGGCCTGCAGTACATTGTGCCTGAACTGCGGATCGCGCTCCTTTCGGCTGACCACCTGCTCGCCGAGTGTTAGTCCGGTTTCATGGATAATATCTTCGTGAATGGTATCGGGAAAATGGGCATCAAGCAGTTGCGAACAGATCTTGTTAACTGCGGACGGATGCTCTTTCAGAAACTCATACACCTCCGGCTTGAATCCGGCCCGGATATCTTTATTCCGTAAATCAGTTTTCCTCACATCTCCGCTGGCATTAACCAATAACTCATCTTCCCGCTCTACTTCCCAGATATCATCTTTGCGTAACCTCCAAAATGGATACTGCGTACCCGAAGAATTACGCGGCGTGCCGAATTCTGTAAGCAATTCTTCGAGCTTGGGATCGACCTCTTTATACGGCAACAGTCGCTTATCCTCATTCTGCAAATATCCAATCGCTAACAGCACCAGTAAGGGCTTGTGGGGCGCCCGGCGGTCACCGCTTTTCCAGACGGTGAGCGATTGAAAATGATTTAGGATTTCTTGCTCGGTCATTACGAATTTGTCTTTTCATCATATCAGGTGCATATATACAAAGTGGGTCGCAAAGATCAAATGTTAAACACCCTGAATTTCTGAACTAATAAAGGTATAATACCTGTGGTATGAATCAATGATTCTTTAAACGGTTAATTATAAAATGGATCTGGACAAGCAAGTACGGTTGGCGGCTTTTAACTGGCTAACAGACCAAGTGGAAAAGCACGGGGACGTATTAAATCGGGATAAATTAGCTAAGGGGTTCCAATTCAAAGACACAAGAATACCATTAGTTTCACCACAGGGAATTTTTAAACCCAAGCAGCTGGATCTACCGCTCACCATAACCACCTCTCCCAAAGGCCCTTATAAAGACAGTTTTGACGAAGATGACTTCCTGCTTTATAAATATCGTGGTACCGACCCCATGCACCGCGATAATGTGGGCTTGCGAAAATGTATGCAGGAAGAAATTCCACTCATTTACTTTCATGGCGTTGTGCCCAGTAAATACTTAGCCGTATGGCCTGTATATATAATTGGCGACAACCCCGATGCACTGACCTTTAAAGTAGCGGCCGACGACCAGTATGAAATTGAATACGAAGAAAACGAGCTCAACGAAGAGAATAAATACCGACGGGCTTACATTACCTCAACCGTAAAAAGACGACTCCACCAGCGTGGATTCAGAGAGCGGGTTATGGCGGCCTACCAATCGCAGTGTGCCTTTTGCCAGTTAAAACATGAAGAGCTTTTGGATGCCGCTCATATTATCGGCGACAAAGAAGAGGAAGGGATTCCTTCGGTTAACAATGGTTTGGCCTTATGCAAGATTCATCACGCCGCTTTTGACCAACACATCATCGGCATTTCGCCAGATTACCAAATAAAAGTGAAAGAAGATGTACTACGTGAAAACGATGGGCCCATGCTGAAACACGGTATTCAGGAACTGCAAGACCAGAAATTAATATTGCCCAAATCTAAGAAAGCTTGGCCGAAGCAGGAGTTTTTGGATGTGAGGTATCAAGAGTTTAAGCAAATTTAATTAGAAAACATGGAGGGTAGCCTCCTAAAACCAAACTAATAAAAACGGTGAATTATAATGCTATAAACAAGCCCTGAATCATGCTATTTTTGGTAAAAGGGGTAAAGGTTTAAACAATATTTGACGGTGAAACTGTATTGCAATCCAGTCCTGGGCACAATTAGCGATAAGATATTGCCGTAAGATGTCAAGAAACAGCAACTTAACCCTCACATTTTTTTTATTGGCACAAACAATTATTAATTGCCAACCTAATCTATACACTTTACATTTCCATTCGTTGTTATTTACACCCACTAAGCAAAGACAGAGAACTTATATCAAGTAAGAACCAATTCTACAGGAACATACGAATGGGTTAAATATAACTTGAGGCTTTTCGGAAGAGTTTAACTAATTACTATTTATGAAAATACTTACGGGCGAAGTTGATGGAAACCAATGGGAAGAATTAGTTCACAAAATTCTTAAAATAAAATTTTCAGATTATACAGAGGTACCAGCCAAGTATGATGGTGATTTAGGTATTGAAGGGTTCACTCGAAGTGGTGTTGCTTTTCAATGTTATTGTCCAGATGGACACCCAACATCAGATGAACTTTATGAGAGACAGAGAAATAAAATAACTCAAGACATTAAAAAGCTCATACGTAATGAAGACGATATTTTAAATCTTATCAGGCCATCCAAAATACATACTTGGAGATTTGTAACTCCTAAGTATGAAAGCAAAGACCTAATTAAACACTGTCGAAACAAGGAAGAACTTGTAAGAGAATGCAATTGTAAACATGTTGAAGTTGATAATTTCAACATTGAACTAAGAATTGAAAATAATTATACAATTGAAATTCAAAAACTTCATAAGGTCAATTCCTTAACTTTCGATCCGAAGATTCCTGATGTTGATCAAGATGAAATTGAGCAATGGAAAAAGTCTAGAAACCAATTTTATTCTAATTTAGAGAATAAGCTTTCAAAGGTTATTCAGGATAGAAAAAAGAAAACAGATTATATACATAACAATATAGAAGCCTTGATTAAGGGCGAGGCTTTATTAGATGATTTAAACAGAAACCTACCAGACTTTCACGAAGAACTAACAAAGCTGATAAATTCTTGGGAACAAGAAGTCCAAATGAAATCAAACCTTGGACAAGATTCTCCAAAAAAATTCATTATCGAAACGTCAAATGATTTTAGGAAGGAGTTAGTTCAAGAATTTGAAGGACAAATATCTAACGCCGTAGCTCGTCACATATCAATGAGAACAGTTTCTTATTGGCTATGCCAATGTCCTCTTAACTTCTAAATTAAAGAACTTATGATTGAAGATTTAATACCAATTGATACAATTGGAGATATTAAGCTAAATCGAAGTAATATCTCAATTCCTTCTAGTTTAAGATACTTCAAAAAATTAGGATTTATTTTATTGGTACTTAAAAAATGCTCTTATGCAAAAAAAGCATCTGTGCTTAAACTACAATTCTTTAATTGGGCATTTGCCTCAACTGAAAATCTGGCAAAGTTTCACAAAATAGTAAGTTCTAGCACCGTTGTTTCTGAGGATTCAATTCACCTCGATCCAGCTATTAACAGAACAATAGAATTTGCGATATCTGAAAAATTTTTATCAATAGATAACAATGGCAAAATAGAACTTACGGAAAATGGAATCGAACTCGCTGATAAAATTATTGATAGTGAAAATATTCTTAATACAGAATTAGAAAGACTTGAAAATATTGGTCGAAGAGTCTCAGAAAAACAACTCAAAGTAATTTTTGAAAAAATAACGGGATAGAAAATATGCAACGTCTTAATCTACACAGATTAAAAGTTACTATTCACACTAATGAGGAGAAGTTTGGCACTGATATTGAGTTCGGTTCAGGTTTAAACATTATTAGAGCTGAAAATACCTCTGGAAAAAGCTCATGCCTAAATTGCATATTGTATGCACTTGGTTTTGAAATTATTATCCAAGGTAAAAAAGGGAGTTTAAACTTAGTTCCTGCCTTAAAAGAAGCTATTAAAATAGATGACAATACCCGCAGAAATGTTTTAGAATCTTTTGTTGAATTAGAAATCAGCAACCATCAAGGAGAAAAAATCACAATAAAAAGATTTATAAAAAGTGAAAATGATAATCGTCTAGTACTAGTTGACAAAGGTTTCAGATTATCGAATAATCAAAATCATTTAGAAAGAGTAGAATTCTATTTACATGATCCTGGAGCTGCTACTAATCCTAAAGGGTTTCACAAATTTCTAGAAAACTTTTTCGACTGGGAGCTACCCAAAGTTCCCCGATACGATGATAGGAGCACAAAACTTTATATGGAGTGCTTGATGCCCTTGCACTTCGTAGAACAAAAAAGAGGTTGGGCTGCTATCCAAGCTACTACCCCCACAATTTTTGGAATACGCGATCCTAAGAAACAAGCTACTGAATATTTACTCGGTTTAGATGCCTCAAAAAACTATAAGCTAAAACAGGAAATAACCTACGAGAAAAATCGCATCTCAAATAAATGGAAGAGTACAATTGACGAGTTAAAATCCATTGCCTCATATATTGATTGTATGGTAAAGAAAATCCCTACCAAACCAACGGTTAATATTGAAGAATCGCCTATTTTGCTAATTGAACAAGGTGATGATTGGATTAATTTAAATCAACACATCATTAATACTAGAGAAATAATTGAACAGAAAAAAGAAGAGTTAGAGCCAAAGATTGAAGATGCCGATCAGGAAAAAGAAAAACTCTCCAAAAAGATTGATGAACTTGAGGACAAACTTTTCCTTCTTGAAATTTCATATCAGAAAAATCGAGAAGAATATATTTCAGAGAAAAAGGAGAAAGAAAAACTACATAAGCGTTTGAGTACAATTGAAGAAGAAATTAAAAACAATCAAGATGCCCACAAGATCCAAAAATATGCATCTGATTTAAATAGTACAGTAGCGAAAGAGACTTGCCCGACCTGCCTTCAAAAAATTTCTTCCAGCTTGTTAGATCCACAAGCTACTGAGACAAGAAGTCCTATGTCGATCAAGGACAACATCGAATATTTAAAACAACAAAGATCAGCTATAAAGGTACTGATTTCCCAATCTGAAAATGCACTTCAAGCCAAAGAAGTCTCTGTTAAAAACAAAAAAGACAAAATAAATGGTTTGCGAACTGAAATTAGGAATTTAAAAAGTGAAATATTACAGGATGGTAGAATTCCTAGTGAAGCTGAACTTCGAAAACTAATTGAACTAAAAAATGATTTAAGCCTGTATGAAAAAACTAGATCAAACTTTTTAGAAAAATTTAAAGATCTTGAAAAACTTACTGCTCAATGGTCAAAGATATTATCTAGAGAGGCTGAACTCCCTTCTGACCTTTTGTCTCAAACTGATCATAAAAAGTTGACCTCTTTGAAAAATACTACTAAGTCTCTATTAAAAAGGTTTGGTTTTAAAAGTACTAATCTAGACGAAGTAAGCATCTCTTTAGAAAACTACCGCCCAACAGCAGAAGGTATTGAATTAGCATTTGATACCTCAGCCAGTGATGGAATTAGGTTAATCTGGTCTTATATGCTTGCAATCCAAAGTATCTCGAATGAGTTTGCTCAAAAACACTTAGGAATTTCATTTTTTGATGAACCCCGACAACAGGAAGTTGACCATGAAGACTATTATCAATTTTTTAAGTTTTGTTCAAATTTAGAAGAGGATAAAAACCAAACAATTATTACAACAAGTGAGGACAAAGAGCCTGTATTTGAAATGACAAAAGGCTTAGATTCTACAATAATTAACTTTGACTCTCAATTTATTTTCCAACCAAATTTTGAGAAATAATAAGTTACAAGAAACAGTGAATTATGGGACTATAAACAAGCCCTTAATCGTTCTATATTTAGTAAAAGAGTTAAAAGTTTAAACGATTACCGACGGTAAAAACTGTATTGTAATCCATTCCAAGGCAATAAAAAACTACAACTTGTCATCCCGATTCACCGCACCAAATACTCACCATAGCATCCGCTCATTACACCTCTCCAAAATGGCACCAATGCACATTTTTGCTATATTGGATGGACAATATGCCATCATACCGGATCCCGATAATTCTCCGGAATAAAATACGCTCGTTGGAATCTTAGCAGTCAGGCCCTATGAATGTATCTCGCTTACGAACCCTTTTTGTCAAACCCATTTTATTCCTGCTGGAATACCTGTTTAAACTGGCTGCCGGTGTGATCGCCCTGATTGTCCTGGGAGCCGGAGGATCTTTCTTCAGCAAGCTCGCTACAGGCTTTGGCTCAATGGGGAACGTCCTGCATCAAATTGCAGGATGGCCCGACCGGCTTACCTATATCAGCACCGTCATTCAGGATTATAACACGCTTACCGCTGCGACCTTTAACGAACGTTACGGCGGAGATGCGATAACCCGAGTGATGGAATTACTGAACGAAGGAGTGGCCTATGGTGAGGCCGTATATCAAAATATCACCCGTCAGCCTTTGGCAACTATCATGGCTACCCTGCTTGTTTTTCTTCTCTTTTATATCACCGGACGTGCCTGCCGATTTTACCGCCAAAAAGGACAGGGTTCTTATCTCACCAAAAAAGAACGCGAGCTCGGCAAGCGAGTCTTTGACCAGCCGGAGGTTGGAAAAGACAATTACTAAATAATGAGTTGTAAAGTGGTGTCCCCATGGTTTTATCTGCATCTAAGAATTGTATAGCTTGATGGTTTTTAAATGCCGTACCCCTTGGACTCTGTGCCAACCCAAAAATAATCCTCACCATCTGGTAGATCAAAAACAGGCAGGTCAGCATCACCGGATGGCAAAGGTTAAGTATTTCCTTTAAAACCTATGCCGAAGCCTGTTTTTTGCCGGCATTATAATAGCAATGTCATTATCATATTAAGAGGAGTATCACCGTCATAGTAAGGGGAGTGTCATTGGCCTTATAATGATAGTGTCACTGTCATAGTAAGGGGAATATCACTGCCCTTATAAGGAGAGTTTTTCATCTCTGGTAATAATGGGGCGGCGACGCCCTCCCGTGGAGGGAATTGGGGAACTGGTATTTGGTTTCACATTAAGGTTCACCAACCCATCTCAACGCACCATTAAGGTGTCAATACAACCCATACATCAAAAAATATAATTTTTAATGTATGTGGCCCATAAAACCCTTATGTTGAGGGCAGAAACCGACCCATACCTCAAATAACAACTATTTTAATGCCTCAACAACCCCTTTATCGCACGAATCCCGACCGCAATACCCCCTGGAACGACCTGCCGCCGCTGCCCATTGATGAAGAACTGTATAAAAACATTGAAATCTATGAGCAGCTGGGCCGAGCGAAGGAGGCGATGGGACTTCTGGCGGGGCGCAGCGTGGCCATCCCCAATCAAGCGCTCTTGATCAACAGTATTACTTTGCAGGAGGCCAAGGATTCGAGCGCCATCGAAAACGTGTTTACCACTACCGATGATCTCTACCAGGCATTCAGCGACAGCCGGTTCGATGATAATGTATCATCCCCCACCAAAGAAGTGCTTCGTTATCGGGAGGCCATCTGGGAGGGGCACCAGTATCTAAAAGAGCACGGTTCCTTCGACCTGGATTATTTTGTGAACCTGTACCAGGAGATCAAAGAAGCCAGCGATGGCATTCGTCCGCCTTTTGCCTCAACCTATATTCGTCAGGCGGGCAGCGGCCCCAATGCCGGCGAACGAGTATACACGCCGCCCAAGGGTAAGGAGATACTGCGAGAGAAGCTGGAGAACCTGACGCAGTTTTTGAATAATGATTCCATCCCGCCCAACGAACCGCTGTTAAAGATGGCTATTGCCCACTTTCAGTTTGAGGCCATCCACCCCTTTCGCGATGGCAACGGTCGTGTGGGACGCATCCTGAATATTCATTACCTCACAAAGGCGGGACTTTTGGAGCTGCCCATTCTTTACCTTAGTCGTTATGTCATCGATCACAAGCAGGAGTATTACGATACGCTGGCAGGGGTATCACAGCGCGGGGATTGGGAGGCCTGGATATTGTATATGCTTCAGGCGGTGGAATCTACGGCACGGCTGACCTACCGCAAGGTCAATGATATCCTGGAGGCCAAAGAAGCTATTTTAGAGGCCGTGGAACAGGAGCAGAATTTTCAGCGTCCGGCCCAGCTTATTGACGCCATCTTCACCCAGCCATTTACGAAGGTAAGTCACCTCACCGATGCCGGGCTGTATGCAGAAAATACGGCCCGCAGCTATCTAAACACCTTGGATGAGATGGGCGTGCTGGAAAAACGGGAGATCAAGGGACGTCACTATTATCGCAATCGTGAGCTGGAGCAGATCCTTACATTTTAAGGTCCGCCCGGATTACGAGCACCAGGGTTAAGGTCAAACCAGACCCCATACCTTACTTTTACCACTTTTTGAGGTTGGTATCATCCTCTTACCTATACTCGGTCTCATTATTTTCTGCCCCACCGCTACGTCGCTAAAGCTATGAAGCGGCGGGACCTTATTCCCTCCCTAACGTTTTAGAGAGGCAGATTCTTTTATTACAATTTCCATTTTTATATACCCTCTATTCTGACCCTCTCCTGTCCTCTCCCTAATGGTTAGGGAGAGGATTCAAATTCCTGATCAACGAGTTTTTCTCCCTGCTTCGTAGGGAGAAAACAAAAGAGGGTCAACTTTTAGGGGAAGAATAAAACCTGCCCCGACCCATCGGGGATGGGGTCAACACCGAGTATCTCCCGCTATCCCGAAGGGAAGATCAAAATAACGAAGAAAAAGTATCTATATGCGATAAGGTTTTACGGTTTATTCTTCAGGGGGGGCCGGGGCGAATCGGCCCGAAAAATCAGCTTCGCACAATGACTCATGTTGAATGAGCTATCCCTTTTTGTACAATTTAAATACTACAATATCTACGATTCCCCCGGTACTTTTTTGATTCGTTTTTTGATAACAAAAAATGAATAGCACGATCAACGCATACCCCTCTTTCATCCCAAAAAACAAGATTGTACCACGAATTTATCTTGATCTCCGAAGCTTTAGCGCAGGAGATAACATAGCATTGATGGGGGCAAAAAAGGGAAATCCAACCATTATTGTTGGTTAATCTAAGTTGCCCCAATAGTAATAAAAGGTAATTTCTTGACCTGCTTCGTTCGGTTATTCTACCTTCCCCCGGAACAGCCCCACCAATCCCCCAATGGTCGCTGCCGCACCCCCTATGAGCATCCAAATGGCCTGACTGGAACCCGATCCGCCCATCGCCTGGTCAATTTCTGAGCCCAGTGATTGGTATTCGTCGTATCCGAAATAAATCAATAAAATTCCACCTACAAGTAGCACTGCATATATAACTTTCTTCATGATGTCTGGTATTTTGTTAATGGCATACTGAACGCTACCAAAATTCCCGATAAATTAAAAATTACATATAGCCAATTATTCTTATTTCTATCCCACATCAATTAGAAAGTCCTGCTTAAAACCGTACCTTTCGACAGCGTTTTCATATTTAATTTCCATCTGATTCCCTACCACCTTATGCGTAACGATGATGTCATCCAAAGTATCCGCCACATGCTGGATATTAACGATAGTGAGATAGCACATATCCTGAAACTTCGCGGATACAATCCCAAACGTGGAGAAGTAGCTTCGATTTTCAAATTCCAACATCTGCCCGAAGGGGAAAAGGGGGAAGACACCAGTCATGTACTTATGGCCCACTTTTTAGATGGGCTCATCTATTACAAACGTGGCAGGAGTAAAGAGCATCCGCCGCGCCCCATTAAAACGCCGGTTACGAATAATATAGTACTCAAGAAACTGCGGGTCGCCTTTAAATTACGCGAGAAAGATATGCATGATACCCTGGAACGAGGCGGATTTTCGATCTCCAAACATGAGATGAGTGCGCTGTTCCGCCGCGAGGGACACGAAAATTACCGCGAATGCGGCGACCAGATTCTGCGCTACTTTTTAAAGGGATTGACGGAGCGAGTAAGGAGTTGATTCATAAACTCAATTTTAATTGGGATTTTTTGCTGGGGATCCGGGACGAATCGCGGGAAACCATCTATAAAAGCAATTGACGTTGCAGACGAAAACTTTTCCTACGATTATATAAAGAACAACATCTACGATTCCCCAGCACTTTTTTCGTCCATTTTTTGGTGACCAAAAAAAAGGACATTGTATCATCTATGATAAGTTACTATCCCCTCCCTGATCAGAGCCCAAAAAGTAAAATTCAAACGCTAACGAATTAGCGTTAATTCAATCTCCCTAAATCCCTCTTCTCCAAGAGGGACTTTTAAAAGCCTCTCAAATGGATGATTAAGCTATTTTTTTGACATACAGAGTTCCTCCTTGCCTGTCCCGAGTAATTCGGGGGAGAAGGAGGACAGGAGGATTGATAAAAATTAATTTATAGCACCTAAATATTCAGATATCATCCGTATTTCGTGACCAGAAAGTTAATAGACCTGCAACAGTATTTTAATAGAATTTCCGCTATTAACTCCCCACACATTATCCTTATATTAACCGTTTAAACTAAGCGGATATTCTATCCATCCTACATTTACAATCCCGAATAAAAAAATCCTGTTACAGTGAGTGATCAAAAAGTCATTTTTTCAATGGAGGGCGTAAGCAAGGTTTACAAGCCCAACAACTATGTGCTAAAAGATATTTACCTCTCCTTTTTTCACGGTGCTAAAATCGGCGTGCTCGGTAACAATGGATCCGGTAAAAGTACCCTGTTAAATATTATTGCCGGTAATGATGACGAGTACCAGGGCAAAATTTCGCGCAACAAAGGCATCACTTTTGGGATGCTTCCCCAAGAGCCCAAACTCAATCCCGATAAAACCGTCAAAGAGATTGTCGAAGAAGGCGTGCAGGAGCAGATCGATCTGCTGAATGAATATGAGGAGATCAACGCTGCTTTCGGCGAAGCTGATGCCGACTTTGAGAAGCTCATCGAAAAGCAGGAAAAACTACAGGAGAAGATTGAACATCTCGGTGCCTGGGATCTGGATAGCAAACTGGATCAGGCGATGGATGCCCTGCGCACCCCTCCCGGCGATACGTCGGTGGAGGTACTTTCAGGTGGGGAGGCGCGCCGCGTAGCGCTGTGCCGACTGCTGCTCCAAAAGCCGGATGTTCTTCTGCTCGACGAACCCACTAATCACCTCGATGCTGAATCGGTGGCCTGGCTCGAACAGCACTTGGATCGCTATGAAGGTACGGTGATCGCTGTAACACACGACCGCTATTTTCTTGATAATGTGGCGGGATGGATTCTGGAGCTCGACCGTGGAGAAGGCATCCCCTTTGAGGGTAACTACAGCTCTTGGCTGGACCAAAAGAAAAAACGATTGGAACAGGAAGAAAAACAAGAGTCCAAACGGCAAAAGACCTTGCAGAAAGAGCTGGAATGGATTCAACAGAATCCCAAAGGGCGACGGTCTAAGAGTAAAGCACGCATTAATAAATACAATGAACTCCTTTCTGAAGAGCGTAAGAAACAGCGCGAGGAAATGGAGATCTTTATTCCTGAAGGCCCACGCTTGGGGGACAAAGTAATTGAAGCAAACGATGTGTCCAAGGGCTATGAGGATCGGCTGCTTATTGAGGAGATGAATTTCAGCCTGCCCCCGGGCGGCATCGTAGGCGTTATTGGTCCCAATGGAGCAGGAAAATCTACGCTCTTTAAAATGATTACCGGTGAAGAAGAGCCCGACAGTGGTACCATTGAAACTGGTGAAAGTGTTGAGCTTGGATACGTAAATCAGAAACGACCGCTGGATCCCGAAAAGACCATTTGGGAGGAAATTTCGGGCGGCAAAGACACCGTTAAGCTGGGCAACCGTGAGATGAATTCACGTGCTTATACGGCTCGGTTTAACTTCAGTGGGAGCGATCAGCAGAAGCGATGCAGCGAAATTTCGGGTGGAGAACGAAACCGCGTCCACTTGGCTAAGATGCTCAAACAAGAATCGAATGTATTGCTCTTGGATGAGCCAACCAATGACCTGGATGTCCACACATTGCGAGCACTGGAAGAAGCATTGCTCGATTTTGCAGGCTGTGCAGTGGTTATTTCGCACGACCGCTGGTTCTTGGATCGTATTGCTACACACATGCTGGCATTTGAGGGCAACAGCCAAGTGTATTGGTTTGAGGGCAACTATTCAGAATACGAAGAGAATCGAGAAAAAAGGTTGGGTTCAAAATACCATCCTGAACGCGTACAGTACAAAAAGCTGATGCGTGATTAGTTAATAAGGAATTGGGAATGAGGAATTAAGAATTAATGGGTATAACCTATCCACCATTCTTAATTCTAAGTTCCTAATTGCTCTTCTTCTCCAGTAATGCTAACTCAGCCCCCTTCTTTCAATCTGGTTCCATAACTTAGCTGCGGAACCTAAAATGCTTAGTGCTTAAATTACCTCTCACTTTCTGCCAACAGTGGCAACGCTGAATCTTCCCCTTCAGCAAGCTCATAGCCCCACTTTTTAAGCAGCGGTTTTTCCATGGATTCATCGCGATATTCATCGGGAATAAGAATAGGAATACCATAGATCACCGGGAAATAGCGGTTGCATTCAGGACAGCTCAGGAGTCCCTCCAGGATTTCACCGTCCTCCCTTTCATTAATAATATTTGCATCTAAATCGTGCTTATCGATCGGGCAGCACAGTTTTTCTAACAGTTCTTTTGTCATAGGTCTTCTTTTTGCAACTAATTAAAAAAATAAAAGCAATCCTTCTCTTACCGCCTTTTAGCTTGACCCAAAAGGCCCGTAAAAACTCAAGAGAAATTTAATTTCGGGGTCTGGGAAAATTGCGGGAAAACATATTGGAAAAAGAATAAACGTTTTAACGCAATCAATTAACTTATAGTTATAAATAGAACAACATCTACAATTCCCACCAGCACTTTATTTTCACTAAAAAATCTTACCGATTATTAAGTATTTGTTTATAACTTAAAACCCGCTCCTGGGGCTTATCATCCTTTAAAATTCCTGATATTACTGCCACACCATTAAACTCTAACCCATCAAGTTTGCCAATACTTTCTGGGGTTATCCCACCCGATAAAAATAGTGGTATATCTGTCAGCTCACGTGCTTTTCGCACCGTTTCGGGTTGTACGATCTCACAACTGCCAACCGAAGGCGACGGAAACATGGCACAGAACGAGATGTAATCAACATTGTTTTCTTCGGCCCATCGTACTACATCCAAATCATTACTACAGGTAATGCCCGTAATAAAATCGCTCCCAATTTGCTGACGGATCGTATCAATATCATCTGGAATGGAATCAAAATGCACGCCGTGTGCCTTGGTATTTTTAAGCAGTTTCCAACTCTCATTAACCAATACCGGAACATCATATTTATCCGCTATTGAAATAATATAGGTGACTAACTGTTCACGGTCGGGCTGACGCATACCATCCGACCAGTTGTTCCAGATCTGCAGAATTTCTACGCCGCCTTCCAGCGCCTGTTCTACTTTATCCAGCAATTGGTCATGGTCCATGGCCGGATCTACCACCAAATAAATACCGTTCAAGTTTTCGTCTTTCATAATTCTACAATTAAAACGATTCATCAAGTTTCAAAAAACTTAATCTCCTACTCAAACTAAGGACATATTTACTTCCAGCCCTTTTCCATCGCTTCAAAAAATGCATTCCAGTATGGGTCATTGCCATCAAACTCAAAAGAGGCTTCCTTCCCCTCTTCAATAAGGATCATTCCTTCATTTTTTTCTGTCAATTCACCTACCACCGTCGCGGGTATAGACTGCTCATTAAGATGATTTAAAAGCATTTCTTCCTTTCCTTCTTCTACAGCCATTATCATCGATCCGGCTCCCACACAAAGCCGATGGTCGATCTCAAAAAGCTCGCAAATCTCCTGTGGAGCTTCTCCCACGGGCAGTTTAGCGCTATCCACCCTGAATCCACAGCCCGAAGCTTCAGCCAGCTCAGAAATCCCACCAAGCAAGCCCCCCTCGGTAACATCGTGCATAGCCTTTAATTCCGTGTTGGGCGCCAGCACCTTCGTTGCTTCCAGCGCATCTTGCAGTGATGAAGTCCGATAAAAATTCTCGCGGGCTTGCTCGTAAATATTTTTCCCGCATTCCTGCTGCACTGTTTCGGGAAAACTCATCGCCAATATTGAAGACGATACCAGCGCACTTTCTTTGGTGACTATAATTTTATTGCCGGGCTCGGCTCCATTACTCGTGATGATGTCATCCAATGGCGCCTGCAAAAACATCGTACCGCCGCCCGGGGTCGTAGATTGTTGTCCCGGCACCTGTGCTGTATGTCCGCCGGTAATAGCAATGCCAAGCTCATCACACATCCCGTGGATATGCCCCCAGTAGCTCTTGAATTTCTCCAGGGGAAAATCAGTCGGCAAGTTCAACGTAAACTGGGCGTACTGGGGATCAAATCCAGTAGTCGCCATATCATTGACCAGCAGATGTACCGACAGCCACGCCGACTCTTTGAGACCCAAAGAAGGAATCAATGAGAGTGGATCGCTCGAAGTAGCCAGCCCTTTTCCATTGCCAAGATCTATGACGGCGGTATCCACACCAAACTTGGGGCCTGTAATAACTTCCCTGCGCTGCCGCCCCTTTTGCGATCCAATTATTTCATGAAACAGCTCGCTATTTATTTTTCCGCTATTGTCTTCAAATGCACTCATACTGATCAGAGTTATTCTACATCGGTTAGCTTTACATGCAGTCCGAAAAAATCGCCAATTGGCAATCCCCAGCGCTGTACAGGGAACCACTTCGGCAAGCCGGTGGCCGTCCATTCGATCTCGTACAATCGTCCCTCCAACGCTTCATGGATGGTGTCAATCAGCTTTTTCGGCGTATAAAAATCGGCCGTTTCGTAATAGGGATTTGCTCCAAAAACTTCTTGTACACGTCGGCGGACTACCTTTGTGGAATTGCGATTCATGATACCGAAAATCATTCCGTACTTGCCCACGCGCACCGCCTCACGAATGACTTTTATCGGGTCTTGGTAATAGGCAAAAGTGGCAATGAAAGCGAGCGCATCAAAGGTATTATCCTTAAACGGCATATGATGCGAATCGGCCCACACCAAATCGCCATCAAAATGTTTGTTTCCTTCGCCCAACATAAAAGGCGAAATATCCGCACCGGTAGCTTCGATGCCAATTTCCTGCCACCAACGAGTAAAGCGGGTTGTTCCGCAGCCATATTCCAAGAGGGTTTCTACGCGCTCATCTTTTTTGATGAGCTTCGCCAATACCTTCTTCTGCCAGATTTCAGCCCGCTTATACCTACCTTCGTAGTAATCTTCATATACTTCGGTGTGCTCACGGTTAAAAAACCATTCTTTTCGATCCTGCCACTGTTCAAGCTTTTTTGTGACCAGCTCGAATTTTTTCTTCTGGAGTTTATTGCTCATTGCATCATGCTATGAATTTCAAAATTCAGTTCCGACTGTATGGATAATAACAGGAAGGCAATCAGCCGAAAGAACATAACTTGCAATAAGCAGACTGGTTCCCTACGCTGGTATTATCCAGATCAGGTTTAAGGGTATGATCTCAGCCCGCTAAGTTCCTTAGAGGGCACCCCGTTAAATCCCAAAATACATTTTTTTGAGGTTTACATAAACTATAATAATCGACCCGACAAGTTTTAGGCCTATGCCAGAATATTTTCATTGCCTGAATCGGCTACGAACACACAGGCCGACTGTGTTTCGTCTACATACGATCGCAACTTATCAAAGTCCGGCTCTTCGGGTAGCCCCATTAGATCCAAATCTGCCTGTGGAGCATTTCTCATAATACCTTGAAATGAGCCAATTTCAACGTGAGGAATAGCATCAGGGATTCGCGCTATATCTAACAGGTTTTCAAGGTAGCGATAGGCCTCCTCCACTTGCGATTCTTCTACTACAGTAATAACGCGCATTTTGGCATTCCAGTTAACTTTTAATTTGTAAGCTGTTAACAGTGCCAAATCCATATTTCCCAGCTCCATATTTAAATCCCATTCGGGACCCTGCTCGTGTATCCACACATTAACCGAGGCACTTCGTCCAAGTTGGGCAATGGTATCCTCAACATATAACTGTACCCCCATGTTATTTAAGCGCGCCTGATTGATTATTGACGCTATTTCATCATCATACCTTTTGTGAGCAGGCAATCGCAAAAATAAAATATTAGGCTTGAAAAATGTGCCCTGCAATGTTTGCAGTGAGTTTAACATTGTCTCTTCAAAATTATCCGAATCGATAATACTCCAGCGTGCATAAATATTCTCCCGATTGAATGACATCGCAAAATCCATCAGCGAATCTCTGAAATCACTATCATTATCTGTTTGAGACATACCCACGAGTTTTACCGACCCCTTGGGATATACTAAATTTCGTATTAGACTGAAATTCCCGCGCAACTCCCGGGCACTTCTAACCGGAACTAATAAATTGGCCTTCCAAGCACGTTCATTTTGCTCAGGCAGCGACGACACCCTTTTGGCTGCCCATTCGGCAAGTGATACAAAAAGACCACTGCGCATGTCTCCATACGGCACTTTCAGTTTTCTGTTGGATAGATACAGATAGGTAATGATTACAAACCCCAGTGCAATAAGGCCAAAGGTAGAATTGATAATAAACATCGTAAACAAGCATCCCACCGTTCCTAAAAAGGGCACAAACTTTGGAATTTTGAATGTAGGTCGGAAACTGATCATATCCATACGTTGCTCAATAAACACCACCAGATTGATCATCATATAGGTAATTAAAAAGAACATGGTGATAAGCGGGGCAATGGTATTTAAATCACGAAGCAGTAACGTAGCCAACACTAATCCACCGGTAAGCAAGATAGCATTGCGGGGCTCTCCATTTTCTGCCAGCTCTGAAAACATGTCCCCACCGGGAAAAATTTTGTGATCGCTTAATGCCTGCAAGATGCGCGGGGCTCCCACAATTGATGCCAGTGCCGAAGAAAACGTAGCCCCCAACAACCCGCCCAACACGGCCGGTGACCAAAACGCGTAATCAATCATTACATTATAGTTGCTCACCAGTTCATTAACCGGTGCCACTTTGGCCATCCAATAACCTGTGGTCATATAAATTATATAGCTAATTACAATTGCTGAAAGGGTACCTATGGGTATACTTTTCTTGGGATTTTTGAGCTCACCCGACATATTCGCTCCCGCCATGATTCCTGTAGCCGCCGGGAAAAGAACTGCAAAAACTACCCAGAAACTTACCCCTTCAAAGTTGTTTTCAGGGGCACCAGGAAATGTACCCCACCACTGAATGCTTTGATCCATCGCCCCCGTAAATACCGTAGCTCCCACCGATATCAGCGCACCGACAATAACCGCCAGAATTATATACTGAATGCGAAACGCCAGTTTGGCACTTAAAAAGGCCACCATAAACAGTAACCCAAACACCACAATATCAACCACTATAGCGTAATGATCAGGAAAGATATACAGCCAACCCTCCCTGAAACCGAAGATATACATCGTAATGGCAAAGGTCTGTGCCAGATAAAGGGGCACACCAACGCTGCCACCAACTTCCAACCCCAGCGATTGTGAAATAATGGAATAGGCTCCGCCTGCCTTAATACGAATGTTGGTGGTAATACACGACATGGAGAGTGCGGTGAAGGTCACAATCACAAAAGCCAACGTAATAATCAGCCATCCACCTAACAACCCGGCATTACCGATGACCCAACCCTGACGTAAGAATAGGATAACACCCAGGATGGTAAGCAACGTCGGTACAAAGACCCCGCCGAAAGTGCCATATTTTTGCTGCGCGGTAGATTCCTGTTCCTCTACCTGCTCTTGCAGTGTTGCTTCTCCTAAAGCTTGTTCATCCATATACTATCAATATTCGTTTAGCTGGATGTTTAATACTACCATAACTGACGAAACTGCGAAACTATTATAGCAATTCCGCCAGAAAATTTTGCTCAGGGCACGGGACACAATCCCATGGCTACCTGTACCAAAAAAGATCCTACAATTAGTCCTACGGCAATAGTCATCACTATAAAACCCGGCGTTAGTATCGAGTTTTCAGCAGTATTATTTCTAAAAAAGCGTATCATAGGGCTATTTCTTTTTAAGATATTGCAACGAAAAGTAACCCTGTTTGTCAGTCCAAACTTTCTCTACCGAATACCACTTGCTGACCAACTCTTCAAAATCATTTAAACTATATTTGTACGAATTTTCGGTATGGATAGATTCTCCCTCATCAAATTGAAAAATAGTATCACCAATAGAAACTGTCTGCTCCTCAGTTGATACCAAGTGCATCTCAACACGTCCGGCATCTTCATTGTAAAAAGCATTGTGACTGAACTTTTTGGTATCAAAATTGGCGCCCAGTTTTCGATTTATGTGCTTCAACATATTTTTATTAAATGCTTCCGTTACCCCTTCCCGATCATTATATGCAGCCTCTAAAATTGCCTTGTCTTTCTTTAGGTCCACCCCAACAAGCATTTCAGCATCATTCGTAGTAATAGTTGCAATATTATCTATAAACGCTTTTGCCTCTTCCGGTGAAAAGTTGCCAATAGTTGATCCCGGAAAAAAGACCACCTGCTTTTGATTGGAAGAATCAGAAACAGGTAAATCGAACTGAGAAGTATAATCAGCAAAAACAGGTATTATTGATATTCGAGGATATTCGATCCGAAGCTGGTTGGCCGTCTTGAGTAAATATTCTTCGGAAATATCAACCGGAATATAGGTAGACAGTTCAGAGAGTTCTTCAAGCAAAAATCGGGTTTTATAACTGTTGCCACTACCCAATTCTATCAGCATGACATTCGAGCCAATATAATCAGCTATCTCTTTAATATTTTCTTTCAGGATCTCCTTTTCACAATCCGTCAAATAATATTCATCAAGGTAGGTAATCTGTTCAAACAAATCGGACCCATGCTGATCATAAAAATACTTGCTGGGCAATTGTTTCTGTTCCCTTGATAACCCCGACACTACCTCATTGAGCATCGAAGATTGGTCTACAGCCGATAGATTATTCATACAAAAACCTTTAGCTATTCGCGGTCTTGACTACATACAATTAACGCGCAGCCTCCTTATTATCGTTCTCGATAAAAGTAAATCTTCTTGTTTTCCGAATCTTTACCACTTCTAATCTTAACACCCTTTTTTTGATTATACTGATAAACCGCAGTGCGCATTGAGTTTACACTTTTTTCGTCTTCATAGTCAACCTCAATGGCATCTCCCCCTACTTCTAATTTGTCCAGGGCCTCCAATAACGGCTTAAACTTGGAAGACCTTCGTTTGGAAGTATAAATTTTTTCTCGATCTACGAATTTAATATCCATGTACATATATCTTTTAAGGAATTCTCAACATAACCTGATAGAAGATATAATTTATTTTATAAGATAACATACATCACTAATATAAAAGCTATTTAGTAAAATTAATTCATCTTTAAGACCACAAATAAAAAAGGCTTGCAGAAAATTCTGCAAGCCTTTTAAAATATATCCTAAAATAAATCTATGATTTACTGAATTTCATAAAACTGTTTATAAACGTAATCCCAAAAATCTGCTAAATTTGACCCTTTATTATGTGGGTTTTTAGATTTTGTTGATTTCATCGCATCAAGGCAGGCTTTTTCTTTTGCATCATAATATGCTTTTAACTGGTGTGCCGTTGGATCTTCAATCATTTCTTCAAACTTTTCCACTTTCTCTGGCATAAGACAATTGCTTTAGTTCATTTATTGGTATAACGCAGAAATTGGGTAAAAAATTTCCGAGGGATTTCAAATAAAGCAGTTTACCACTGATATTGCAATAATTTCAGCTTTTTCATATAAAGGAAAACCACTCTATAATAAACACTTCAATATTTCGCTTCTGAGTATTTCAATAAGCCACAAAAAGGAATTTTTAAATGCTACTCATAGTTTTATAAAATTGACGGATATCAAAAAGTAAAGGTTCTTTAAAATTTACTAATCCCTTGCCATTCTCGAGCTTAGATGCTGCATCTTCCAGTTTGTATTCACTAGATGGGGTTCCCAAAAAGTTAACTAGTGCTTTTTTATCCTTTGTTTTTATATTCAAACAGACAGGTATTTTAACTTGCGAGGAGAAATCAAAGTCGCCTTTTCTAAAATCTTCAATTCCTTGAGTTAACATCACCACAACCACCCCTTTTGATCTTATCACACGGAGTAATTGTTCTAAAATTTTTCTAGCATTCTTGTTTTTGAGATATACATGTGCCTCATCAATTACAATTACATATCTTAAGGGTTTAATGCTTGATGATTTTTTAGGCTGGGTATCATCTGACTTACTAAACATTTCCAACAAATATTTTAAAACCAAGAAAACACAAAGTTGTCTAGTTGTATCAGCTAAAGTAATTGGGAGATTCAAGTAGACACTTTCATCAAAAATACGTTTAGTTGATTCCTCGCTACGATTAAATAATCCGCTAGACAACTTTGAAATTGTACTTAAAAGTGAATCTGGTGATATGTTATTCTCGCTGTAATACTCTTCAAGTCTATTTGATATTTCATTTAAACTTGGATGTACGCGATCGGCAGAATCAAAACAGTCTTTAATTACTTTTTTTAAATGATGTTCTTGTTTAACACCTATTTGTGTTTCAATTGCTCTTACACTATCAATAAATGATTGGATTTGGAAGTTCTGTTCTCTCTCAGAGTCAAGACTAATATATTCTAGTGGATTAAAATCAAATTGATCATTTAATAAATCGATAAATTTTGCGCTAGTTGAATCCAAAAATTGATCTAAAGAATCTGGATCTCCTTCCCCCTTATAATCAAAAAATATGTAATTAAGCTTTTGATTTGTATTACTACTTATTTGGTATAATATATCCTTAATTAATTGGGTTTTACCAGCCCCAGTCATACCAGCAATAGCTATATGATGGCTATCGAATTCATTTAAATCATTTAAAGGAATGTTCACCTTATTATCTTCCGAACTACCTAGTTCAAATTCTACTAGATTATTATAAACTGGGAAATCCCAATTTTCCTTTTTCGTATACCCTTTTGGAGAATCATTTTTTCCAATTAAATCCAAACTATCATTTACTAAGCTTGCTAAATGCTCAATATGTTCACCTTTTGTAATATTTAGTTCTTCTATCTCATTCTTCAAAGCTGCTAAACCATGATCTAGATGAAGTTTAAAATACTGTGAAAACTGTTCTTCAGTAGTACGCCCCCCGTAATATTCATCTAGTATCGCTTTGAAAACCGGATAATAATTTTTACCACTTTGAGAAGTGCCAAATATTGCTTTTCCGTCTCTAAATTCTTTCCCATCTGAAGGAATATCTTCAGCATCTTTAGGTGCAAACTCTTTACCCTTCTTTAAACTATATACAAATGCAATTCTAGATATAATTCCGTCATATTTAAAATCAAATATATTAGTTAGCTCTGTAATCAGCTCATCTTGTTTCTTACTTCTCTTAATTCTCATAATTTCCGAAATATCCTTGCTTAAAACTTGTCTGATTATTCTTATTCATAAGTAAATATGAAGCTGCAATTTGGTCTTCTATAATTTTCTTCCTAGCAGGTGGAATTTCACTACTTGTAGTCATTAATATCACCTGATCAGCTAAATTAGGATAAAAATACTCGAGTATATTTCTAATATGTTCCTCGTCTAGCCTACCAAGTGGGGTATCAATTACAATCGGAAAATTTTGAATTGCTTCATTAAGAAGAGCCTTTATCAAAGAAGATATATATAATTGCTTTTCACCTTCTGATAATGACTCTTTTCTGAATTTTTTTCCTTCTGAATCAAATAATTCAATCTTCAAGCCCTCATTATCTGGTAATGGATTTACTGAAACATCCGAAATTAAATCAGTATCTCTATTTGCCAGCTTGTGCATTAATACCCTTAGTTCATCAAGAATATTATTTGAAAGTCGTTCAGATTTTTCCTTTTTCTCTTGAACAATAAAGTCATTCAATAAATCAATATAGGCTTCTATAATATCAATTTCCTTTTGTCTCTTTTTGGAAAGAGCACTTTTCTTTAAAAGTATTTTTTTATTTTTCTTGAGTTGCTTTATATCATCTTCCATTTTTTTTATTTCATTTTCAGCAACTCCAATTTCCTTGTTGTGCTTCTCAATTTGATTACTTGCTCGTAATTTCCTATCACGATAAGTTATCACCTCATCATCCGCAGCCTCCGATTCAAATTGGCGTATTTTAGAATTTACCTCATTAAGTTCATTGTTAAGTGCAATTAGATCTTTTGTATGAACCTTAAAAGATTTATCGATATTGCCCTGAATCAAATTATATGTATCTTCTATAAGCTGTTGATCAGAATTTGTAAGATCATGATAGAATTTTAGCGATGCTTCCTCCTCATTATCATTAGCAAAAACACTTTTTACTACTTTCTTAGCCTTCTCAGCATAAAATGATTTGGCTGAAAATGACATATCCTCACTAGGTGGAAATTCAGGTTTATTGAATAGTTTTTCTACGAATCGTTCGGCCTTATTCTCTATAGAATTCTCTTCCTTATTTTTCAATTCTATAGACTCTTGTTTATTTAAGTGTGCTACTGTCTCTTCTATTAAATTAGAAACAAGACCAAAAGGTATTATTTCTGCGATTTCTCCAAACCTTTCTTCAGCATCATTTATTTCAGCTTCTAATTTTGACTTTCTTTCATGCAGTTTATTTACAGCTTCAATAGAATCTTTTGTCCCAACCCGATCATTAATAAACTCATTGTATTGATCAATTTTATTTTCCAGGTCAGTTATTGTCTCTTCTAACTCTGCAATTCTCTTTTCATGTTTCTCGATATTGGCACTCTTTAACTTTATAGTAGATTCCGCATCAATTATTTGATCTCTAATATTCCCAGTAGCTCCTTCCTTCTTCAGATTATCTGAATATAGCCTCAAATCCTCTACCAGATTTTCATAAATATCAAGACCTAGAATATTACCCAATGCATCATTCATTAACTCACCTTCTTCCCGGGTAGAAAGTTCTGCCATTTGTGCTATTTTCTCGGCATCAAAAAACACAAATTTAGTTGCATCCAGAGGTATCAGGTAATCATTTATAAAGTTTATTTTATCTTCCTCCTCCTTAAATAAGCCATTATTATGATTAGGAATTGAAACTAATAGGTCTTCTTCAAGTGTTTCAGTATTTACACTTCTCTTTATTCTACATGATGATGCCTCTTGATTAAAAGAATCCGGTAAGTTTAAATCTTGAAATTCTATTTCTACAGAATATTCAACCTGTCCTTCTTTTTTTGCATCCCAATTTAATGTATTCTTTAAAAATTTAGGATAGTTACCATCCTTATGAATTTGTTTTCTAAAAAGGGAATCAGTTTTCGAAATTCTATCTCCATAAAGGCACCAAACAAACGCGAGAAGAAGATTCGTTTTACCATATCCATTCTTTCCACCAATTAAGATTATATTTTCTTCTGAATTCGTGGTCAGATCAATTTCATTAACTCCATAATATTGTCGATAATTCTGGAGTCGTACCTTTTTAATCTTCATTAATAACCCTATTTATTTCCTTTGAGATTGTTTGTTGCATCGAAGCCTTCCTCTTTAAGAGTTTTTTTATTTTTTCAGCTTTTATCAGCCTCTTAAGAGAATCATGATCTATTTTATGCTCCTCACATAATTTTTTTAACCTATCTTCTTGATTATTTTTTATCTCTTCAACTCTTTTCATCATTAAATCTCACAATATTATTACTATTTACTACTAAGTCTCCTTTATCAATCTTATTATCCAAAGAAGATTTCACTTGTACTTCTAGTACCTCATTATCTTTGCTAATATTTTTTAAAACATTATCATAATAGTCAGGTATATATTTTTCTAATCTTTTTTTAGAAAAAACAAAACCATTAAGGTTATTAAATTCAGTATCCTCATTTTTATAGTCTTTATCATTTAGTCCTAAAAACCCTTCTCCAAAAAATTCAAAGCGTTTTGAATCGTCTAATTTTAAATTTGAGTAAATTACCTGAGTAGTAGTATCCCGATACTTGTTTACATGATCTGTTATCACAGACATGTGTTGGGGCTTATCCTTTTTTACTAAAAATTCTTCAATAATATCCCTTATTGTCCCCCCCTTAAATTCAGTGAATGTTCGCTCCCATTTTTTTAGTGCATAAGTACTGCTCCTACCAATATGAATAAATATCGCTTTATAGTTATTTATGATTCCACTTAAAGCTTGAAGGTTATCACTATAATCAATGTCAGGATAGAGTTCATTTATTTTTTCATTTATTTCAGTTACATGATATCCATTTTTATCGTACCCCAGCTTTTCAAGAGCTTCCTCTATAATTTCATAATTATATTTCTTTTTATTTCTTTCAAATATTATTTCTCCATTTAAATTGATCAGCAATTCGAACTCATTATTTATAATAATCTTGCAAGGCTTTTCTAATACTGAAATTAGATCTAAATCAGTAGACTTTGTAAACCTAAAGATATATGCTCTCAAATTTAAAGTATAACTATCCTTTATATCATCACTTAAGCGTTTTTTTATATCTTTGATAAATTTAGTTGGGGAAAACTCATTAAGTAGCTGTTTAGAAAAGAGATAAGGATACTCAAGCGACAAATATTTCTTTCGTTGCTGTTGAGAATGAAAATTTAGCTCATAACCTAAAAAGTCATAAGAGTTTCTGCAGAAGAGGTGGAATATTTTAGTAATAAAAAGGCTATTAAAAGAAGTACCTTCTGAGTCATTAATTTCCTTAACTTTTGAATCAGAAATAAAAATAAATCCAGTTTCAAAATCTAAATCATATATATTTTCTATATCAACTGAATAAGACAGTGGCTGAATAAATTGAAATTTGTCGTTGAACTCCTCTATTAAGTTATTTCTTATTTGCCTAACTCTCTCTCGGGTAAGCCCAACCTCTTCTCCTATTTCCTCTAAAGTAGCTCTCGTATGTTCCTGATAATAATTTAAATAATTATTAAAAATGTAGTGTTCTGTTTCGTTAAACCCTATCCCTAAGTTTATCACTTTAGCACAAAATTTAAACACAGGAAATTTGTTATGTTTGTTTCTTAACTCTTCCCAGATACTAATTAGCTCTTCATTCTGAGAAAAATTTTTATCAAAATCGTTTTTTATTAAAAACCCTTTGATATCCTCAACATCCCTATTGTTGTATACCTTTTGAACTAAATCACCAACCTGTTTTTGAAAATTTTTAACTTCTCTGATCAATTTTTCATTCGAAAGGGTTTCTTCCTTTAAAAAAGAAGAGATTTCTATATCTAAGAATTCTGAGCAAATTTTAGACAAGCTTGGATTAACCTCTAAAAACTCATTCACATGTTTAATCGCTTTTTTAGAAAGGCGACCTTTATACTCCTTGAAATAGTTTATAATTATTTGCTTTTGACTTCTATTTAAATCCTTCTCTAAACTAGCATAGTTTATATTCTTAACTATTTCATATTCAAGACTTCCGTACTTTTTGCATATAGCAACTAACTGATCAGAAGTCTTATTCCCGCAACTCTTTAGTTTCTTAAAATCACCATGAGCTTGATAATAAGAAAGTAGACTCGAAAGATTATTGAATTTCTCTCTCTCAAGTAAATTTGAGGCTCTTGTACTAAGATTTTCTTTAGCAATAAGCTCTTCTATAGAAAGGTCTGTAATGATTTTCATTTCCTAATAACGCCAACTCTATGATTTTTACATTCCGAATATTATTTAAAAAAAATAAAGAACTTTAAAAAACACCGTTATTATACAACTAAATGTGAGTATTTCTTTCCGAGAAAAGAAATCTGACCTTGATCTGATAAGTAACAGTTTTACTTCGAGATGAATAATTTAATGTTATTATATTTATTATAGGTAGAAGATAAGAACCAAAAAGTAGACCAAAGACTGGAATAATTTTTATGGAAACACAGAAACTTCTTACTAACCGGCAAATTTGCCGGATTTTAGTAATGGTATAATTATTGACAGCAAAGAGATCGGCCCTTAAAAGCGAAATTTAATTTACACTCTAATTTAAGGGGTTTCAAACCATATAATTGGTAAAACAACCATAACAAAAGGGTTTTCTTAAAGTAGCTGGCTCTTTAACTCCACATGAATGGCAAACACTTTCTTGATAATCTGGGTTTTGAAAATCCATCCAAACCGAAAAGCAACTCTGGCAATAAGGTCGTCCAATATCAAAAGAGATCTTAGTTTCGCATCGAATACAAAACCCGTAGTCACCACTACTCTTTTGTGTTTGAACTGAATTAGAGTATTGACGATTAGATCCTACCAATTCAGATGAATCAATGATAGAAAAAGCTTCTTGTTTGGCTTTGTTAAAGAAATCATGATCATTATTTCTCTGAATAAAAACCCCCATCTCACGATTGTTTCGTTGAGAATAGGCATACATATTCATGGAACAAACGACCATATCCACTTCATTGAAATAACATTTCGCATGAAGATTGTGACAGTAAAGTAGCTCCAATTGGGGAATCTCAGCAAATGTGTAAAATTCATTACTCTTAAGTCGTTTCTTTCCAAAAACTATAGTGATGTTTACACCTCGTCTGGAGGCTTCAATCATCCGATTATAAAAAGTCTCTGAAAGTTGATAGTAAGGTGATATAAGTATGAGCTCTTGTTTTGAATAATTTATTATATCCTCAAGCTTTGATGAAATGCCAATTGTAGTTAAGAATTCTGCCATTTTCCCCTTATATAAATTTATTAATAAATCAGATTAGGAGAATATATAAACGTTTTTTGTAAATTACCCTCTTATATAAACGTTTTTTATAAAAAGTAATCAATTTTGGCAATATTAGTATCAAAATAATTGGTAATCGATATGTATAAATTATGCCCAAAAATAATCGATTTTCAGATAATGTAACCGTTTTTCGTAAATATACCCTTCCTGAAACTAACATGAAGCTGGCTGGGTATAGTGCATTAATTTACCGGTATGATTTAGAAGTACCATTACCTGAACTTCTTTCTGCAATAAGTGAGAAACACAGAAGCTATACAGAAGGTAAATGGCAGGTATTTAGGACAGTACAGGAACCAGACCAAACCTTACTTGGGCATTTAACTTTTGCTTTTAGATATGAAGGAATTGACCTACTGATCTTAAAAAATCTCTTTGAAGAAATAGAGAAGACTGAAATTGAGACTATCGTTCAGGATCAACCCACCGGCCGTAATAGCCGGCGTATATGGTTTTTCTATGAATGGTTGATGGAAGAAAAACTTAATATAGAAGATGCTAAATCAGGCAACTATACCGAGGCCTTAGATCCTGCGTTACAATATCCCGGACCTAAAGAACGATCGAAGCGCCATAGAGTTTGGAATAACTTACCAGGAAATAGGGATTTTTGCCCATTGGTAAGACGGACAGAAAAGCTCGAAAACATTAGTGTTGAGGACTTAGAAAAAAAAGTAAAAAACACGATAGGTAAGGTTCATCCTGATTTATTATCACGTGCTGCAGCATTTCTTCTGCTCAAAGATTCCAAAGCCTCCTATGCCATTGAGGGCGAAACACCTCCAGAAAATCGTGCGGAACGTTGGGGCAAGGCCATTGGTCAGGCTGGCCAGAAAGACCTTACAAAGGATGAATTACTACGACTACAAGAGATTGTCATAGAAGATCGGCGATTTGTAGATATGGGCTGGCGCCAGGAAGGAGGATTTATAGGCGTCCATAATAGAGTGAATAGCAAGCCGGTTCCAGATCATATTTCTGCAAAGTGGCAAGATCTCCCCCAACTCATGGAAGGTTTACTAAAAACGAACCAATCACTAATTGATAGTGACTATGATCCGGTATTAGCAGCCACTCTCATTGCTTTTGGCTTCGTATTTATCCATCCCTTCGCAGACGGAAACGGTCGTGTACATCGATACTTAATACATCATGTGTTAGCAAAGAAAGGGTTTGCCCCCAAAGGACTTATTTTTCCTGTTTCAGCAGTTATTCTTGACCGGATTGATGAGTATAGGGAGGTACTGGAATCTTATTCCAAGCTACAGCTTGACTTCATTGAATGGGAGGCAACACCAGATGGAAATGTCGAAGTCTTAAATGACACGATTGATCTATACAGATACTTTGATGCTACCAAACATGCTGAATTTCTATATGAATGCGTAGAGGAAACGGTTACCGATACGTTACCGGAAGAAGTTCAGTACCTGGAGCGACATGACAAGATGAGAACGTTTATAGCAGAGCATTTTGATATGCCTGATAAGGATATGGAAAACCTTATAGGATTCTTACGTCAAAATGATGGCACGTTATCCAAGCGTGCACGGACTAAAGAATTTGAGGCGTTGACCGAAGATGAAGTGACTATGTTAGAGGGGAAATATCAAAAAATATTTAACAACTAATTAAATTCTGTATTACTACCTAATAAATAGTCCCATGGATAAATCATTATATAAATAACAGTCTTATTCAATTTATCCGAAAAATACTTTCAGCTATTCAGACTTACCTGATTGAAAATTTCTCTCAACAAAAATACATGTCCGAATATTTTATTTTACACTATTTTTCTTGTTGAATCTCTTTATACTTTTGTTTTACTACTTCAGCAAATTTTTTTGAAGCTTTACTCCGATATCCCCCATTTCTCCACAATAAGCCAACAGTTCGACGCGGAATTGGATCCCTCAACTTTATAGCTTTTAACCCATTGGATACTTTCATTTGCATAGTCAATGCAGGCAAAATTGTCCCAACAGTAATGTTCTTTTCTAAAGCAGCAAGAAGACCACTGATAGTATTCATTTCAATTTGTACTTCAGGACTTATCTTAGTTTCTGAAACACAATCTTCCCAAATGCGTCGTGTACAATACCCCTCAGGAAGCAGAATCAATTTTTGCTTATCAAGCGAATCCACATTCATCCAAGCCTTTTCTGCAAATTCATGATTTGAATTAACAATTAGTAGTAAATCTTCCTCAAATAATGCATCAAATGTTAACGACTGCTCTACAGTTGGATTAAAACTTATTCCCACATCCAACTCATGATTGTGAACCTTTTGCTCAATTTCCGGCGCAGACAATTCCTGAATTTTAAGCTGAATATCTGGAAACTGAGACGAAAAAAATGATACTACGCGAGGCATCAAATAAGCATTCACAGTTTGCACCACACCAACAGTAATAGTACCTCGATAGAGCTCTTCTAATTCATCTATAGCTGTTCTAACCCCATCTACTTCCTTAACAATTCGTTGTGCACGCTTATGTAGCAGCTTTCCTGCTTCAGTAAATTTGAGTCTATGGCCAGAACGGTCAAATAACGATACCCCGAGTTCCTCTTCCATACTTTTTACCTGTTGCGAAAGTGCTGATTGCGAAATAAAAAGTTTGTCTGCAGCTGCTGTGAAGGTGCCTTCTTTAGCAATTGAAAGTAAATATCTGAACTGTCGTAACTCCATAATCACTATAAGTTTTACTTATATAAGTCAGAAGTAAATATCGATAGACTTATACTTAAAAACCAGCCATCTTTAGATTCAATTAAAAATAACATAGAAACAACTCATGAGACTACGATATTCACTCTTTGCCCTTTTTACCTTGACGATAAGCCTATTCTCTTCAGCCTGTTTGTATGCTCAAAAAGCTAGTGAGCAACAAATTTCAGAGCTTAATACCACAAATATGAATATTACAGATGCCAGTATTACCTATCAAAATACAACAGATCAATTAGTTTTTCGGATGATAGTTGAAGGAACAGCAGGAGAAACTAAACCTGAACCTGCTGGACAACTAAATGGTGCCCCTGTGCTTGGCTATGTATTTCCGACTACCCTTAATCCATCTTCAGTAGGTTTTGGTAAAACAGAAGGCATTTTAGCCCTTGCTATAACCTCCCATCCAGACTTTGATGACACACCACTCTGGGATGAAAATGGAGATCACAACTACGATAATGACGGTAGATGCTTTCATACACACTGGGTAGTCCTCATAAAGGATGATCGGTTAAATGGGAGATTATCTGTCAAAGAATTCAAAGAGGAAGATCAAAGCGTAGTACTCCCTCCCACTAATCCCGGCATGCCAATCTATCTGGATTCGCCCGGATTCCCTGTAAACTTCCACGATAATAGTTTGACTGTTGTCGTGCCTTCCCAGCGGATTAGTAATAAGAAGACATTCAGCTTCGACGGCGTAGCTGCTTATATGGAAGTTTCAACCGAAGATAACCAACCTATGTTAGGGGTATATAAAGTATTCAAGGTACTTTCAAAAGATCTAAGCTTACCTTATTCAGTAGAACAGAAGTAATAGTTTTGACAACAAGGCGATGTGACCGAGTGGCAGGTGGAAGCTTGCAAAGCTTCTTACGGTGGTTCGAATCCACCCATCGCCTCTAATCTTTTCAGTTGATAGTTTACCATGAATAATTCGATTAAAAAGAATATCCAGCAAGTCAAAAGCCGTATTGGCCAAGCTTGTCGACGAGTGGGACGTGACCCTAACGAAATTCAAATAATCCTTGCTACAAAGACAGTTGACACCCAATGTATTTTAAAAGCAGCTGAACTCGGTTACTCTATAATCGGTGAAAATAGAGTGCAAGAAGCACGGCGAAAAATTAAGGAAATGGGAAAGAAAGCTAATGAGCTTAATTGGCATTATATCGGTCATATGCAAAGCAATAAAGTAAATAAGGTAATACGATTTGCTACAATGGTCCAATCCATTGATCGCATGAAAATTGTGCGTAAAATGAATCGCAGACTCAAAAAGGTTGATAAAACTATGGATGTCTTGATTCAGGTAAATACTTCTGGAGAAGATAGTAAGTACGGCATTCATCCAAATGATGCTATTAATTTCGTCAGACAAGCCGCCAAGTTTGATCGACTAAATATTATGGGATTAATGACTATAGGCCTTTTCTCGGATGACTGGGCAAGAGTACGTGAAGGCTTTATTCAGTTGCGACAATTACGAGAAACTATTTCTGACCAAAACATTCCGGATGTACAAATGCAACATCTTTCAATGGGAATGACTAACGATTTTGAATTGGCCATAGAGGAAGGTGCAACGATGATCAGAATAGGTCGGGCAATTTTTGGCGAACGCAATACCCCTGATTCTTATTACTGGCCGGGCATCGATACGGCTGCCTATTCATCAGATTAGAGATCGAACAAGACGATGCAATAGTAAAAAGCTAAATCAAAATGAACATACACTATCTGCAACATGTCCCCTTTGAAGGACCAGGTGCTATCAAATCATGGGCTGAAGAGCGAAACCATAAACTAACTGACACACAACTGTATGAATCCCAAAACCTACCGTCAGTTGAAGGTATCGGGGCATTGATTATCATGGGTGGACCGATGGGAGTCTATGACGAGCAGGATTACCCTTGGTTAAAAAAAGAGAAGGCATTCATAAAAGAGTGTATTAATAGCCAGAAAAAAGTGCTTGGAATTTGTTTAGGAGCACAACTTATCGCTAATGCATTAGGAGCAAAAGTAGTAACTCTCTTGGAGAAAGAGATAGGCTGGTTTCCAATTCAATGGTCCTCATCTGCTCTAAACCATCCCATGTTAAACTTCTTGCCTCCTCAACAAATGGTTTTCCACTGGCATGGTGATATGTTTTATCTACCTCAGAATGCTATCAGCATAGGTAAAAGTGAAGGCTGCGAAAACCAAGGCTTTATGCTTGATGATTATGTCTTGGGCCTCCAATTTCATTTAGAAATAACACAAGAGGGACTGTCAAAATTAGTAAATAATTCCCAGGGTGACCTTGAAAACGGTCGATTTATGCAAGATGCTGACCATATACTTAGCGAGGGCTGTTTTGAGCAAAATCATAATACAATGTATCAATTACTTGACCGCTTCTTACAGTAGCATCTGTCTCCTGTAGGATATCCCTTAAGGCTCCATCAAATAAAGGGAGTTGATATAGACCAGCCTTATGATATAGCACATATCTCCAAAAACATATTTAAAAAGTAGATTATTATAAGTTGAATAATAGGAAAGGAACCCCCTCTTAAAACCCTTAAAAGCTCAATTAAATACATTGATCAATGCTTTTTCCAATACTTAGAAATTACTTAAAGCATAAAGCCATGCCGCATTCAAATTTAGAAAATTCAGTACCCATAGCTTTAACTATTGCTGGAAGTGATCCCAGTGGTGGAGCAGGATTACAAGCCGATCTAAAAACATTTTCCTCTTTAGGTATTTTCGGAATGACAGCCATTACAGCCTTGACAATTGGAAACACAACTGGCGTATATGATATAATTAAAATGGATCCTGCTACTGTCTGCCGACAAGTTCGAGCTGTCATTGATGACATACAACCCAAAAGTATTAAAACAGGCCTTACCGGCTCTAAGGAGGTTATCTTAAATGTAGCTAACTTGATCGAAGAACATGCCTCTTGCCCATTAATTGTGGATCCAGTTATGGCTACTAAACGAGGAGATATATTAGCTTCAAACAATGAAGTCTCAGCCTACCAATCGTATTTATTACCCCAAGCAGAAATAGTTACTCCCAATATTCCTGAAGCTGAACTGTTGGCAGGGATGACCATCCCCTCTCCCAATGCTATGCCAAAAGCAGCCAAAAAGATTAAGGATTTAGGTTGCAAATCTGTTGTTATAAAAGGAGGATACTTCGATGACTGGTCAGATAGTAATGACCTTTTTTATGATGGTAAAGAATTAAATTGGCTAAACTCTTCACGAATAGCCTCCAAACATACACATGGTTCAGGGGATGTATTTTCAGCAGCTATTACAGCAAATTTGGCTAAGAACAAAACCTTATTCGAATCTGTACAACAAGCTAAAAAAATAGTAACCAAAGCTATCCATAGCGCACCAAAACTTGGTCAGGGACAAGGGCCAGTTGGGTATAGTTTCAAGCAATAATTTAGATGAATTTTAAAATTCAATAAGAATGGGCATCAATTTCGAACGGGAACAATTTGCAGACCGGCATATAGGACCTAACTCAATACAGGTACAAGAGATACTTACAAAAATAAAAGCCACCTCTTTGGAACAGTTGATCAAGGAAACGGTCCCCAAAAACATTCGACTCCCAGAAAAGTTAGAACTTGATGAGGCCAAGAGTGAGACACAGTTTCTTAATGAGTTTCGAGAGTTAGCCAATAAAAATAAGTTGTATGATTCATTTATCGGTATGGGATATTACGATACTCATATTCCTGCCATAATTAAGAGAAATGTGCTGGAAAATCCCGGATGGTATACTGCCTATACGCCTTATCAGGCTGAAATTGCCCAGGGGCGCTTAGAAGCCCTTATTAACTTCCAGACCATGGTTTCGGATTTGACGGGACGAGAGCTTGCCAATGCTTCCTTACTTGATGAAGGAACAGCAGCTGCCGAAGCCATGTCGATGCTTTATGCAATGCGTAGTGGAGCCAAGCGGAAGAAAGCGCACAAGTTTTTTGTTTCAGAGTTGTGCCACCCCCAAACCATTGATGTGATAGAAGGCCGGGCCGAACCGGTAGGCATTGAAGTGATCATCGGCGACCATCGTGAGCTTGATGTAACCGATGAAGAATTATTTGGTATACTGTTGCAATATCCTGCTACTGATGGGAAGGTAGAGGATTATTCTGATCTTATTGCGGCTGCCCAAGAACATAATGTCCAGTCTGTTGTAGCGGCGGACCTTTTAAGTCTTACGATGCTTACCCCGCCGGGTGAGATGGGGGCAAATGTGGTAGTGGGATCTACTCAGCGATTTGGCGTTCCCATGGGGTATGGCGGACCCCATGCAGCCTATTTTGCTACCCGGGAAAAATATAAGCGGAAAATTCCCGGTCGTATTATCGGAGTAACGCAGGATACCGAGGAAAATCCGGTGTACCGCATGGCGCTGCAAACACGTGAGCAGCATATCCGGCGCGAGAAAGCGACTTCCAATATTTGTACGGCTCAAGTGCTACTGGCTGTAATTGCTGGCTTTTATGCCGTATATCACGGCCCCAAAGGACTGCTCCGCATTGCCGAACGTATTCACGGGTTGGCAAAAGTGATGGACGAAGGATTGCAAACAATCGGATTTTCGGTAGTCCATGACCATTATTTTGATACGCTTAAAGTAGCACTGGATAGTAATGAGCAAAAAGAGGTGCTTCGCCAGAAAGCTCTGAGCCAAAAAGTGAACTTGCGCTATTTTGAGGATGCCGCCGTAGGTATTGCTTTTGATGAGGTTAAGGATTTGGATGATGTTAAGGAGCTGCTTGATCTCTTTGCTGCATTAAAGGGTAAAGAAATTTCGGTGGATGTTGATAGCATTGCCAAGGCTGTTGAGGTGGACTTCCTGGAGGCCTTGACCCGGACTTCAGAATATCTGCAGCATCCGGTTTTCAATCTATATCATTCCGAGCACGAGATGCTCCGCTATTTGAAGAAATTGGAAAACAAAGATCTGTCGCTGGTTCATTCGATGATCCCTCTTGGTTCCTGTACAATGAAACTTAATGGAACCACAGAAATGATTCCTATCTCTTGGCCAAAAATTGCTGATCTACATCCCTATGCACCCAGAGAACAAGCCCAAGGATATCATGAACTATTTAATAAGCTAAAAAACAAACTCAGAGCAATTACAGGATTCCCGGCCGTATCGTTGCAGCCAAATTCCGGAGCCCAGGGAGAGTTTTCGGGCCTAATGACCATACGGGCTTACCACAAACATCGCGACGAGGGACATCGTAATGTTACTATTATACCTGAGTCAGCACATGGAACAAATCCGGCCAGTGCTATTATGGCAGGTATGGAAGTAGTAATCACCAAGTGTCATAAAAACGGCAATATTAACTTAAAAAGTCTTCGGAAGAATATTGATAAGCATAAAGATAATCTTGCTGCAATAATGATTACCTACCCATCAACCCATGGGGTTTTTGAAGAAGATATAAAAGAAATTTGTCAGCTTGTCCAAAAGCAAGGAGGATTAGTATATATAGACGGGGCTAATATGAATGCCCAGGTTGGATTGACCAATTTTTCTGAGATTGGAGGGGATATTTGTCATTTAAATTTTCATAAAACGTTTTGTATTCCGCACGGTGGTGGTGGCCCTGGTGTAGGTCCTTTAGCCGCCTCTCAAAAACTGTCACCATTTTTACCGGGCAATAATATAATTAATTTGAATAATGAGAATGGCATTCATAGTATCGCAGCAGCACCTTGGGGCAGTGCTGGCATATTACCCATATCATATGCATATATTTGCATGATGGGATCAAAAGGGCTAACCAAAGCATCTAAAATAGCTATCTTGAATGCAAACTATCTCAAAGAATGCCTTCAGGACTATTATCCCATTTTATATTCTAACGAAAACAATCGCATTGCCCACGAATTTATTGTAGATATCCGGCCCTTCAAGCAATCAGCCAATATTGAATCCATTGATGTAGCCAAGCGATTAATGGACTATGGTTTCCACGCGCCAACGATGTCGTTCCCGGTGCCGGGTACATTGATGATCGAGCCTACCGAGAGTGAAACCAAAGAAGAGCTCGATCGTTTTTGTGAGGCAATGATCAGTATCCGTGAAGAAATTAAAGAAATTGAAGAGGGGAATGCTGATCCTGAGAATAATGCCTTGAAAAACGCGCCTCATACCATGCGTGTTGCTATGGATGAAGATTGGGATCGCACCTATAGTCGAGAAAAAGCAATATTTCCACTCGATTACCTACGTTTTAATAAGTTCTGGCCGGCCGTTAGCCGAGTAGATGATGCCTACGGTGACCGGAATTTGATGTGTAACTGTATTCCCGTTGAAGCTTACACTGAGAGTTAGACTGACACTTTAAAATAGTCCATGTTAGGCCCTGCTTCTTTTCACTTTAGAGTATGTCTAAATCAATATCTAGGTGATTTAAAAAGTGACGACATGAAGCCTTTAATAAAAAATCACCTCTAATTTATTCGTAAAACTTCAAGAGAATGCCGTGCCGCTTCAATTGTGTAGTCAAGATCCTCATATGACAAGGAATTTGATAAGAACCAAGATTCAAAGGGGGATGGAGGAAGGTAAACACCATTCTTTAGCATTTCATTAAAAAATGTTTTGAAAATATCTTTATTCGTAGTCTGAGCAGAAGAAAAATCAGTTACTTTCTTATTGGTAAAGAATATACTCAGCATTGAACCCACACGATTTATTGTCCCAGGTATACCCGTGTCCTTGAGAACTGATTTGAGACCTTTAGATAAATAAGCCCCCTTTTCTTCAAGTTGTTTATAGTGGGATGGGTTTTCATGAAGTTCTTTAAGGAGGGCATAACCAGCAGCCATTGCTAACGGATTTCCGGAAAGAGTTCCAGCCTGATACACCGACCCAACTGGTGATATTTCATCCATAATCTCCTCTCGTCCTCCGAATGCTCCTACAGGAAGCCCCCCTCCAATAATTTTACTATAGGTTACCAAATCAGCTTCAATTCCAAACCGCTCTTGTGCGCCTCCAGGGGCTATGCGAAACCCAGTCATCACTTCATCAAAAATAAGCAAAACACCGAACTCATCACATAAGGCCCGCAGTCCTTCCAAAAAATCCTCTTTCGGTGGCACACAGCCCATATTACCAGCAACCGGTTCTACGATAATAGATGCGATCTCACCGTTATATTTTTTGAGCAACCCTTCTACACTTTGTAAATCATTAAAATGGGCTATAAGCGTATCTTTGGCAGTACCTTTCGTAATACCGGGGCTATTAGGTTCGCCAAGTGTTAGGGGCCCACTGCCTGCTTCTATAAGAAATGAATCACTATGCCCATGATAGTTTCCTTTAAATTTGATGATTTTATCTTTTCCAGTATACCCGCGAGCCAACCGAATAGCACTCATACAAGCTTCTGTCCCCGAATTTACCATACGAACTTTATCAAGACTAGGCACCATTCTCTTAACCAGTTCAGCCATTTCTACTTCGATTTCAGTAGGTGCTCCAAACGAAGTAGAATCTATCGCTTTTTCCCGCACCGCATTTATAATGGGTTCATAAGCATGACCCAAAATCATCGGTCCCCAGGAACCGACATAATCAATGTACTCTTTTCCATTTGTATCAGTAAGTATGGATCCCTCCCCTTTTTCAATAAAGGGCGGGGAACTTTTAACGGCATGAAACGCCCGGACTGGTGAATTTACACCACCAGGAATTGATTTCTGTGCTCGCTCAAATAAAAGTTGGTTAGTATCAATCATAATTTTCTAAGCTCTCTAAAGGCAAATATTATAAAATCATTAAGAAGGTATCCTCACTATTTAAAGGATTGATGAATTCCTCACTAATCCTTTAAACTCAAATTTTAAAAGCGGTAACTTAAAAATTGAATACGTGTTATTATCAACAATAATATTCTAAACTGCTTAGAGATATAGTTATTTTTTTAAAGACAGTAATAAATATCGAGGATATATAAATATGTCTAACCCATCAGAAACTGATATAAATAGCTTCATTCAACATCGCCCTCCAAGAAATGATTTTAACGAAGTAAAACAAGAGTTTGATTTGTTGGAGTGTAGATCCGGTCAAAAACTTGTACATAATCGAGCCACCTGCAGAAATCTTTTTTACCTAAAAAAAGGATTAGTCAGATGTAGTAATTTTGTGGATGACCGTACACTTTGGTTCGAAGTTGAACATAATTTCTTTACTGTTCCTAACAGTTTTATCAATGAATCTCCCTCACATCAAGAATTGACATGTCTCGAGAAGAGCATAATTTATAAGCTTAGTAGAAAAAAATTGCGTCACCTATGCCAGTCTGATATAAATTGGGCCAATTGGTGGGCTCAACTACTGGAAAAAGAGTACCTGAAGCTTGAATATATTTATCAAGCCCTCCTATATAAAAGTGCTTCAGAACGATACTACGAATTGATTAGGGCTATCCCTGATATAGAAAATCGGCTCCCACTTAAACACATTGCTTCCTTTCTTGGTATTTCTCAAGTCTCACTCAGTCGTATTCGTGCCGGAAAACAGTAGGGAGTGTAAGAACTGACCATACTATTTAACAAATGTTAATGCAGCTAATTAAAGAGCTCATTACGTTTGCTTTGAATTATAACAGTTCAGAACCCTATGTCAAATACACAACTTTCAATCCCAAAGGTCCTTCATGAGTTTCATGGAAAACAAACCAGTATTCTTGATCTGATTGCAACCTATTTAGCTGCCTGCATAGCCGGATCTATCATTTGTTTTTTTATGCCAAAAGACTTTGTCCTGTGGAAACAAATAATGCTCGTTCTCTTGGCCCTGGACATTGGTGGAGGTGTGGTGGCGAACTTCACAGAAGGGACCAATCGATACCATAAAAATCATCCTACACTCAGACTCTTTTTTATTGCTCCCCTGCATCTGGTACATCCCGCTATTTTGGTTATGCTCTTTCGTGGACAAACAGGACCCATTGTTATAAATACTGCACTAATTATTGCTTGTACTTACTTGGTCAATGCTATAAGTACTTACAAGTTGCAGAAAACAGTGGCCCCACTCCTATTACTGCTGGCTCTTGCTATAAATATTATTAGTCAGATCTCGGATCCAATCATCTCTTTTCTGTTATTCCTCTTTGCAGTTAAACTCATACTGGCCTACGCTGTACGATGGAAACCATGACCTATCACTATAAGCTATATTGATAACTCTTATTAGTAATAACCGTAGTGGCCTTATTCATTTTACTCTTATTTTGATCAATCCAAAAAACGTTCTCATATAACCAATAAATAATTAACTATACCAGAGATGAAAAGAAGCATTAACATTACCCCGATTATATTATTAATTACACTATTCTTGATATCATGCAGCGACAACTCAACCGATCCTGGAAAAACTGATACTGGAACAGCAAGTATTAAGGGGCAAGTTCAAGCACCAGATAATACAACTCCTATTCAAGGTGCTACAGTCTATATTGGGAAAGCTCCTGCCAATAATTCTGGCACCCAAAATAAGAGAAAGTCCCAATTGATTACAGAGTCCAGTGATCAAAAAAACTGTACAGAACCAACAACAACATCATATACTGCATATACCTGTACTGATGCAAATGGAAACTTTGAATTTGAAGCAGAAGTGGACGCAGGTCAAGATGAAATAGAATTAAAAGTGTTTAAGGGCAAATTCTACTTCACTAAGTCTGTGACCATAAATAGCAACGGAGTTAGCGATGTTGGAACAGTAACAGTTTCGACTGACGGTATAAATATTGCTGTTGTAACTGGTTCCTACGATCGTATGCAGGATGTACTGACTAAAGTAGGTTTTGGTGAGATTGTAACCAATCAAAATGCCACAGAATATGGAACTCTAAAACTGGGAACTGAAACATTTGATCTTTATGATGGGGATAATACACTTCCAGAAGACTATCCTGATATGGGTAAACTCTTTGAGGATAATGATGGAAATAGTAACCCGGATATAAATAACTATGACATAGTTTTTATAAACTGTGGTGCTTCGGAAGAATACTTATTCCCTTCTAAAGAAAAAAAAGTACACCATTCCAATTACTATGTAAATCATAAAAAGGGACTATTAGCTGAAAAGAAAATATCCACAATCAAAGATTTTGTACAAAATGGAGGTATGCTTTACACTACTGATTTAGCCTATAACTACACTGAGCAGGTATTTCCATCTTACATAGATTTTATGGGAGATCCCGGAGTTTCTCCCGAAGAAGCAGAACAGATATATGCTGCTGAAACGGGTCTTCCTGACATAACAGTAAAAGCAGAACTTCTTGACAGTAACCTTGCAGATTGGCTTTCAGTGGTTGGATGTGAGTCAGGAAGTTGCATAAATAAAAATCAGTCCGTGACTATCCAAGGATTTGCCGCAAATTGGGCTGTAATAAACAAAGCCCATAATGGAGCTGATACTCAGTCTTGGGTCAAAGGACCAGTCGAATGGAATAATGGATCCGGCGTGAAACCGTTGAGTATGAGTTTTTCATTAGGCTCTGGCAAGGTCATCTATAGTTCATATCATACAATCGAACATGAGCATTCCCATGAATTTCGTCCTCAAGAGCGAATTCTTCAATACCTTGTTTTTGAGTAAAATTTATTCTCCTCCAGATCACCTCAAATGGTAATAATCCAATCATATTCTTATACCACCAATGCAGGATATAGACATATTGATTATTGGGGCCGGGGTGGCAGGTCTTACCTGCGCCGGCCTTCTCAATCAGCAGGGAATTCATCCCGAAATCATCGAGAAAGAAACAGAAGAAACATTTAATTCCACCGGGTATATGCTCGGCCTCTACCCACTTGGCGGACGAGTACTAAATGCACTGGATGCTCGGGAAACGTATTACGACCTGAGCATAGAAATGGAAACATACGAGGCTCATCACCCCAATGGAGCAATAATAAAATCATATCCGCTTGATTTTATTAACGAGAAATATGGCTCTTATCGTAGCATTACCCGTCAAAATCTTCTTAATATTTTATTTGCTAATGTAGCACCTGAAACTGTTCGTTTTGGCACTACTGTTACTAAACTGGAACAAGATAATGGAAGGGTAAAAGTTAACTTTAGCCAGGGAGATTCTGAACGGTTTGACCTTGTTATTATAGCCGACGGTCTTCACTCAAAAACCAGGGACCTTCTTCTAAGTAAATATGAATACAGTTACAACCATACCGGTTGGGGTGGATGGGTAAGCTGGCTTCATAATGAACCTACAACCACTTACAAAGAATATTGGGGAACAAGCTCTTTTCTTGGAATATATCCTGTGAAAAATAAAACTGGGGTTTTTCTTGGTGGTCCTATCTCTACAATTAAGAAAAAAGGATTTATAAACTTTGCTATGGAAATACAACAGGATTTATTACCAGGGTATGAACTTCCAAATAAAGCTCTCAAGTCTTGTTGTAAGGATAAAAATCCTTTCTTTTGGAACTTTCATGATTGTAAAACCGAGACTTGGTATAAAGGAAATGTAATATTATTGGGAGATGCAGCTACAGGTTTTTTGCCCACTGCTGGCGTTGGGGCTTCTATGGCAATGGATTCCGCTGCTGCCCTTGCCGATGAACTTAGTCGGGCACATAGGGATAATATCCCCTATGCATTAGAGCTCTATACGAATCGACAAAAACAACGGGTTGAAACTGCACAAGCAGATTCTCGCAAACTTGCAAAAATCATGTTTATGAAATCTTCAATACTCTCAATCATTCGTAATAAGTTGCTACCGCTTTATAGTCTGCAACAAATCCTTTCTGACTTGAGCAAAATTATGGAAGGCAGAAGCTGGGAATGATTAATTAACTCTTACAGCCATTTGACAAATACTAAACACTCACAAAATTGGTATAGTTAATTCCAATTAGGGACAGAGAACTAAAAACTACAGCCTATGGAAAACAATATTCTAATTGTTGGTGGATATGGTAGTGTTGGAAGTGTAATCTCCCAACACTTATCTAAAACCTATCCCAACAGAGTAATTGTAGCCGGCAGAAGTTTTGATAAAGCAGAACATTTATGCCAAAAATTAAATCATCGTGCAACTCCCTTACGCTGTGATATAAATAATACCAAAAGGTATAGCGAACTGTTGAACGATGTGACATTAGTTATCATGTGTATAGATCAAAATGACACGAGCTTTGTACAATATTGTTTTTCAGAAGGGATAATGTACATCGATATAACAGCTGGCTATGAATTTTTATCCGAAGTTGAAAAACTTGATGATATAGCTGTTGAGAACAATGCCACCGGGGTACTAAGTGTAGGACTGGCCCCTGGTATTACTAACCTTCTGGCCAAACATTGTAAAAACCAATTGGCGGAAACCATAGAGCTGGATATTCATCTTTTATTGGGAAGTGGTGAAAAGCATGGTACAGCAGCCTATCATTGGATGCTGGACAATTTGAATACGAAATATTTGATAAAAGGAATTAAGCAGGACTATACCGTAGAAAGTTTTAGTGATCCAAAGGAAGTTTACTTCAATTCAGAACTGGGCAAGAGAAAAACATATCTTTTTAACTTATCAGATCAGCATGTCATTGCTAATAATATAGAGGGAGTTCGAGTATTCACCCGGGTTTGTTTTGAATCATCACTTATAACAAATTTGATTGCCTTATCAGAGTTGACTGGATTATCAGTAGTATTTAAACAAAAGTATATTCAAGATTTCGTAATAAAATTAATTAATGCTATCCCACTTGGTAGTGATATCTTTATGGCTAAGGTGATAGGTAGGGGGCATGATGGTTCTACTTATCAATGCTCTTTAAGTGGTCATGGAGAAGCCTATACAACTGGCTTAGTCGCTATTGAAGTAGCCAAAAGATTGATAAATAACTCACAGCCAATAGGGATTTATCATTTGGACCAACTATTTAAACCAAAAGAGTTTATAATGAAATTAGTAGAAAGAGAGGAACCTCTTGAGGTAATATTTTGAACCCAGCCTATCAATTTTTTGGGAACCAACTCTTCAAAATTCAATTCATGTTCTTTTCAGGATTTCAATTTCAATCCAATTATAATAGCCATAATTGATTGAATGCCAATTATTTACACCACATATAGTAATTAAATATCACTTTTCAACCATTTGGTTGAATTAATTGGTTGAACCATTTATTTTAATAATAGCTCAATAATGAAAATGTCGAATCAGAAAGCAGAATTATGCAAATATCAGGAAAATATTCAGTAACAGTAGATACTCCAATGGGTGTACAAGAAGGATCATTAATTCTTAAAGCGGAGAATGGAGCCTTAAGTGGAACGCTTACAAATCCTAAAGGTAGTTTTAGTTTTTCGAATGGCACAGTGCAGGGAAATGAAATTGCTTTCACTACAAAGATTAAGACACCGATGGGACGTTTTAAAGCTAAAGTATCTGGAATAATAGAGGACGATACATTTGAAGGTACCGCAAAGCTCCCACTTGGCTCTGCAGATATTAAAGGAACCAGAACCAACTAAAGAATAGCAGGACAATATTATGTCATTACGAGAAAGTTTAGAAGTTCCATCCTTTTCAGAATCAGAGCGAGACCGAAGATGGGACATAGCTAATAAACTAATGGAAGAACAAGGACTCGATGCACTTATCATATATGGTGATCGGGAAGGCTCTGCTCCAGCTACTTTTGCACCAGACACCTACTTTACAAATGAACGGCCAGGTTCTATCGTAATTTTTCCAAAAAATGAAGAACCCATTGCAATTGTTTTCTTGACAACCGCAGTGGAAGATCACATTCAAGCAGGCTATACCAATTCACAAGGTTGGATCAAACCACAAAATATGTATGTGGGCAAAATGGGAGCTAATGTAGTCCAAGTACTTGAAAAGCGTGGACTTGATAACGCTTCTTTTGGAGTTATTGGACTGGATTCATATCCACCGTTCTATTTTGATGGGGCAATGCCATATAATACATGGCAAACAATAACAGAACAGTTGCCCGAATCAACCTTTAAAAAAGTTGGTGATCGTTTTTTTGAGCTTACTACTGTTAAAAGTGACGAAGAAATTGCTGTATTAAAATGGTCAGCGAATGTAGGCGAAAAAATGTGCCAAGCTATGCTTGAGACTACTAAGCCAGGAGTACGAGAAAATGAAATTTACGCTGCAGCTGTATCTGCTTGTTCAAAAAACCTTGGATATACTGCAGAAATTTTACTGGGCTCTGGTCCCGAATTTGTTGGCTGGGGCCCCCCTGCGTGGAATTACAGACCGGAAGAACCACGGCTAATACAAGAAGGAGATGTAGTGTTGGCAGAAGTTTTCTCCTCATTTGGGATGTTGGAAACACAGCACCAACCGGCTATAGCTGTCGGTGAGGTCCACCCGGATTTTGAAAAAGCTGCCAAAGTAGCTCGGAAGTCATATGAAAATGGAGTAGAGAAGCTAAAAGATGGTACAACTTTTGGCAACGTAGTAGAAGCCATGAATAAACCTATGCAAGAAGTTGATGCTTGGCATGTTCATCCGCTGATACACTCCATAAGTCCTTATGGACTAATAGGAGTCGGTGACAAATTAGCTGACCTACCTGAAGCAAAAAACTATGGCCAAGTCCTGCAAATCCCATCCGTTGGTATGGATACAGAACTAAAGTCAGGAATGGTATTTGCCTTCGAACCCAACTGTGCAATAGGTAAAAGGGTTATAAACTTAGGTGGAACTGTAATCGTTGGCGAAGATCGGGGCATCGAGTTAAATGATAACTCAACACGTTTAATGCGGGCATAAGTCTTTAGATCAACTTTTACCAAATTCTAACAATTGAGGGCACTTCTTTTTTTAGCAAAAAGAAGTGCCCTCAATCTACAAGTACCTATTTTTGAACGGCTACAAAATATATGTTTTGAGTTTTTCACTATTTCAGGAAATATAACTAACACTCATTTTCTTCTACTTGCCAATACCTATACTTAGAATAATTGTACCGTTCTTGGTCTAAATACTCCCCGTTTTCTCCTTAAGAAAATAAAAAGAAATCTGTATGCTAATTGGGTATAAACCTTTAAAATCATAAAGCCAAAAAAATTCTATGAGTCGTTTTAAGGGAAAAGGATCACAAACCTATGATCAGCGAATTACCAAACTTATTCCTGGATATGAATTATTATATAACCTTACAGCCGCCAAATTAAAATTATTGCTTCCCGAAGAGGCTAATATTTTGGTTATCGGAGCTGGCACAGGTAATGAAATTCTTAATCTCTCAAAAGTAAACGATCAATGGGCCTTCACAGCCCTTGACCCAGCAAAGGATATGCTTGACATTGCTCAATCAAAATTTCGTGAAGAAGGAATTGAACAACGTGTGAATTTTCATCACGGGACAATATCAAGCTTTGAAAATGGCCATAAATTTGATGCTGCTCTATGCTTTTTTGTTATGCACTTTATCTCTAATTTATCAGAAAAGAAGGAGCTGTTATCCTCCATCCGCTCTCATTTGGTATCTAACGGAGACCTTTTTATTGCCGATTTGATGAAACCTATATCTGAGAATGATCGATTAGCTCAAGCCCAGGCAAGCCATTTATTAGGTCTTCCTGAAGAAAAGAATAAAAAAATTCTTAATAGATTATCTAATGACTTCTTTCCCTTGGATAGAGGTGAGCTTGATTCCTTACTTCAAGAAGCAGGATATCCAATTATAAATGCTTACTTCCAAGCTATTCGCTTTTCAGCTTTTCATATCATTTTTTGATAGGAAGAGCTACTTTGTGTCGGCTCATTTTGTAATAAAGAACAGACAGGTCCGCCTGTTATATTCTATTCACAATGGACCTATCTGCTCAACTTAACTCAAAGGCTAAACATAGGCTGATATCCTTACTCCCAAGCACCATTGAGAAATGGCAACACAGTACGTACTAATTCAGGAGCTTTAAAAATATTGTAATGCGTTCGGCCAGGGAGAATAGCTAAACGATTTTTTGACATATACTGCCCCTTCCAGCCAGCATCACGTTGTCCCCCACCTAATAGCTTATAAAAATTGATCATATATTCCAGCCGAAACATATCACTATCCCCATATACCAACATTACAGGTAACTTGAGTGATTTTATCTCATCCGACCAGTCATAGCTCTTGCGCATTAAAGCCCCCATTTGATCCAGTAGTTTCGGGAAATCATCTGGTTTTGGCGCAATTTCCTGATAGGATTCATACATTTGGGTGCCCCTCATAGCATCAACCATCCCCGCCCCCATCATCTTTTGCTGCTTTTGTATTTCTGGAAAAAAAGCATCATTTGTAAAACCTGAAGAAACGACCACCAACCGGTTAACACTCTTGGGGTGTTGAATTGCTGTACGAAGTGCCACTCCGCCTCCCAAAGAATATCCCATAACATCAACGGGTTTCTTATAACCCAGTTCACTCAACAGGGTAGCCATATCATCACCCATATCCTTCATATTTATATCTCGATCTCCAAGCGCAGTACGACCGTGACCGTGCAAGTCTACCCCAATTACTTGTCGTTCCTTTGATAGCTGCGACAAAATTGGCCTGAACATTTCAAAGGAACCTACACCACCATGCAACAATAATAAGGGCTTTCCCTCACCATGAATTTCGTAATAGTAGTTAACCTCATTTACAGAAACATGGCCCTTGTTGGGCTGAGCATGTAACACCTTTGAGAAAAAACTTGTAGCAAATGTAAGCATCAAGCTAATACCTGACATTTTAAGGATCTGTAATCTGGGCATTTCTAAAATCCCTTGAAATATTTCACTTAACCGTCTCGATTTTATAGATAGCTGATTAGTTCGCATAATAATATTTCCCATACTTTAAGAACTTCACAAAGAGGTCAGAGGCACATGAATCTCTACAGATGTTTCTTCGTTTTCAGAAAAGTTGGAATATACTTCGAACGGAAGCCCATCTGCTTGTCTATAACCACTTCTTGGGAACCAGTATTCGTAAACCCATTTCCAAGCAACGGAAATGTTTTTAGGTGCTATAAGAAATCGTGCCTTTAAAAACAGACCTTTCGGAAGGTTCATTTTCCCAATCTCACCACTTGTCGTGATATCAGCAGGAACTGGCAGACCAAAACTAATTCTCAGCTTACTTTCTCCCGTAACACAAGGGGCATCATGGTATATTGCCATGAGTGAAGCATCTTGGGGAGTTACCAGTTCTTGTTGGTTCCCCCAAGATAGTAGTTCATTAAAATACTCCTCATACAGGTATCTCTTTTTTTTATAGAGACCAGAGTATCGAATATAAGCCACGGTTTGTTCTGACAAATGCAGTACCTCTGCCCTTTGTAACTGTTCCAGATTCTTATTCTTGTTTAACTCTCTCTCAAATTGCATGTTATGAGCATCTATTTCTTGATCTATATTGCTCTTTTTAAAACCGTTTTCCCGAACTTTTGTGGGAGAGTTGCCAAAAAACTCAGTGAAAGTTCTGGAAAAGACGGCCAAATCACTATAACCACAATCCATGGCTATTTCGGTAACTGTTTTATGGCGGTGAAACCGTAGCATTGAAACAGCTTTTTCCAACCGTACTCTTCGGATAAATTCAAATGGAGTTTCACCAACAGTTCCAGTGAATATTCGGGAGAAATGATATTTCGAAAAACATGAAACCTCCGCCAGTTCATCAAGTGAAAGATCCCGGTCTAAATTCTTTTCAATATAATCGAACACAGCATTGATACGGGATATGTAATCAATTTCAGTTTTTTTATTCTGTCCTTTTCCCATAATACTGTCAAAATTAATATACCTGCTTTATCATTATTGTAGAACAGACTTTAGATTATTCTACGTTAAAGAAACTCATTTATCATCTATAAAAAGTGATAGTCGTTTTGCAAAACTTTAAAATAGAAATTTAACTCGACCAATATAGCTTTTCAGGGCCAAGGCATGACATATAAATCAATCTAATAGTCCACTTAAACGCTCCAAGGAAACTATAATAATTAGTTTAACTTTCTTTAATTTGATCTCAATTGCTCAATTTAAGAACCGAGGAGAATACTTAATGTCACTCTACATAAAAGTGTATTTATTACTATCGTCTCTCATTTGACCATCTATAATTAATTTGGCCAGCTAATTATTTTCTAATTATAAAGAAGCCAGATATAACTACTCTCCCGGAAGAAGTTCTATACTTGGAGCGATATGACAAGATGAGAACCTTTGTTTCTGAGCATTTCGATATGCCGGATAAGGATATGGAAAACCTAATTGGCTTCTTACGTCAAAATGATGGCACGTTATCCAAACGTGTTCATACTAAAGAATTTAAAGCGATGACTGAGGGTGAGGTAACTATGTTAGAGAAGAAATTTCAAAAGATATTTAGTAAATAGCATCATATATCTCCTTAAGTATTAAGTAAAACTTAATAGCTCATCAATTAAAGTAATAAGCAGTCCTGAATGAAGTAAAGACAAAAGAGAAAAACTTATCAGTCCTATCTTTCTCAATCATAAATACATCTTTTGGGTTACTATATGACATACTAAGCCTCCATTTAATAAACAGTTACAATTGCAATGCAATTGATAATATAGCCACAGCCATTGAAAGTGCACCCAAAGTTATAGCTTTTCGATCCTTAACGCGACTGATAACTTTCCAATACTCCTCTTTTTCAGTAGTGTACACATAATTAACCTCATTCATCATCATAAATATGGCATTCATAAAATGAATAACCGAAGTAGATATCTCTCCTGCAGTTGCTTTTTCAAATTTAATATTATCCGGCTTCCCATATAGGTCATTTGCCACACTTCTCCATTTAGCCATTTTTGCTTCAAACTCTCTAAGCTTATCTCGAAACCTTTTATTAGTCTCACTATCTATAGTTAATGAACTATACCTATTTAACTCATTTCTAATTTCACCAAGCTCTTTTGCTAACACCATTAAATCATTAAAACCTTTCTCGATTTGATCTAACTTTGGGCTTTTAGGCTTTTGAAGAGTAAATATATGGCCGTTAGTACTCATAGTAAGTTTTATGACTAATTTATGTTGGCACGAAATATAAGGAGTTTATACTGGCAAAACACGTGAGCTAGTATTGAACATGTCCCTTATAAATAAATCCCGTTCTTATAGTGGAGTCTGCCGGATTAAAATACTTTACTTGGTACCACCTCTTAAAACTTTCAACAATTTCAAAACTTTTTCCTTTAAAGGCACGAAGCAATGTATCTGATGCTGCAGTTGGTTTGGCTCTAATTGGGCATTCTCTTTTAACCTCAACTATTTCAGATTTTTCATCTTGTTCAGATAGATCTTCAATTAGTGGAGTTAATTTATCGGCAAACTCATCAATACTTTTTCGAGTTTCCTCATTAGCTTCAACTATCCTTTCTTTTCCTTGTTGAGCTTGTTTAGAAGATTGCTCAGCTTGATGTAAGCCAACAATAAGGAGGTAACAATTAATTATTTGAAACGCCAGATTTAATACTCCTACTTTAGAAATTTCTCCTTTAGGAAGATTACTGGCTTTATCCTTTAAATAGGCCAATAGCTTGGAAAGAAACTGATCATCAATATCAGGCTTATTTTGTGATAAATTATCAATATCATGTTCTAAGATCTCTCTAAAGGGAAGGTTTTGAATCTCTGATATTGCAGCAGCGGATTGTTGGATAGCAGTATTATGAGTTATCCGCATCAATGCTGAATTATTTTGAAATATAGCGCCAATCTGATTTGATAGTTCACGCTGATGCTTGATGAGATTACTAACTAAATCATGGCTAACAGTGAAATTAGTAATCTCATTAACATCATTAATTATTTGTGCAGCTGATGCCATCTCTTTGGCTGGTACATGAATATCCAGTTCAGTTAATTTCCTAAATTGTTCCAGCTCCTTTTGTAAGATTTGATTCATATTTAGGCCTAAACCCGAGATCTGCTCTTCGGCGATTTGGACCATTTTTTTTATATGAGAATTTGGGAGTAAGAAATCATCTTGTTTGTCCATAATGATCAAAACTTTTAAGAAATTCCCGCCTATCAACAGACGGAAATTAATATTTAAGGATTAAACTAATTAGGTATACGTTCATTTAACCAATCAAGAACCTCATTTGTATGACGGCCGGCCCAAGGAGATGATAGGGTTAGAACCAGAACGTAATCATTGTCATCTATGAAAGGTTCAAGTTTTTGATATATATGCGTTGGTGAATGATTTGTATTTAAAGCGTAAGATGATTCTGATAGCTTAGCATAGCCATATGAATTTATTACTTCATAGAAACCATCATAGTCATCATTTGATTTCTCTTTGTTGAGATCATAAGTAAGTATTCTCATAGTAATCTAAGTTTTAAAAGAACCCCACCGCATCCAGCGGCAGGGTCATTAACGATTTTAGTTTAACTCATCATTATCTATCCAAATAGGAAATGCTCTCCCATTTTTAGGATAGATTCGCTCACCCGTATCAGGATGAGTAATCCACGCGCGGAAGATGAGTGTTTTTCCGTCTTTCCGGCGCTTCATATCATCATTTGACATAACTGGTCAAATATTTTATTCAAAAGTTGACACAAAGCGCCGATGTACTTAGATTAGCCTATAGATAAAAAACCATCTCTAAGGTTAAACGCCTTGTGAGGTGCTGATTGTCAAAGTCGAGGGCACCTAAGTTCCTCGACCTTAAAAGGGATAAAAAAGACAATTTGTTTTGAGCCGCTCAGTTACCGCTGGGCGGCTTTCTTTATTTCAACAATTCCAACATAAAAACTTTGCTAATCTTACCGAAGCAAAAGAGACCAGAAATTTTGTAAAAATTTAGAGCTATTGAGTACGCTACTCATACCACTTTGTGGGTTGGTGTATTACTTCATCAATTAAATATAAGGGACTGGCACTTTGGAGCAAGTCAAAAAGTGGAAAACTTTTCCACAAAATTCGGAAGTTATCCACTATAGGGCACAACATTTGACACAATATTAACAAAGCTGTTTGCCTGTTTTGTACAGCTTTGTGGATAACTCTGATTCTAAAATAAAGGGAGCGAGTAACTAAAACGGGATATTATATTTTCAGAATTAATTGAAAGTCTAGCAATTCGAAATTAGCTAAGTTTATATCTGAAATTATTTTTTAAAACCTTTGCACGATGTCAGATCTATAAATTAGTTGCCTAAATGCTTTTTACCCCATTAATAAATTAAGGAAAATGCATACCCAACAATTAGAATGGTGAATGTCAGCTGGATCAGTGTACAGATATCACAAAATACAGCTAAAATAATTTTAAGACCTAATCATACTCTAATTAGGCAGAGTTGGAGAAGCTTTAAAAACATTGAAATGGTGATACAAAATAATATCAAATAGTAAATTTATTTGTACCAATATTTGTACCAAAAATGATAAATCCCTGCAAGCCAATGACTTACAGGGATTGGAGTGGGCGCTGCAGGATTCGAACCTGCGACTTCTTCCTTGTAAGGGAAGCACTCTAAACCGCTGAGTTAAGCGCCCATTTTGAGAGAGCACAAATATACGGATTATCTTCTATCTCGCAAAACATTTTATTGAACATTAGGCTTCCATAAACTATCATTAAGTTAACAGTGTTAAGTTAATACTTGACTTACAATTCGGATTCAATCATCTTAATCATCAATAACTCGTTGGTTCTCATTTCAAACCTTCAATTATGGCAGAGTACTCACAAAACCAACCTCCCTACGAAGCAGTAATTATAGATGGCGGGCGCATCCCCTTTCAGCGATCTGGCACGGGCTATAAAAAGTTGATGTCCTACGATTTGGGCAGAATGGCTATCGAAGGACTTATCAGTCGTGCCCCAATTAACAGTGACGATCTGGATCGCGTCATTATGGGGACAGTTATTCAAGATGTGAACACCAGTAATGTGGCGCGCGAATCAGCGTTGGGAGCAGGCATTCCAAATTCTGTTCCTGCTCATACGGTAACGCAAGCCTGTATTTCTTCCAATCAAGCAATCACCAGCGCGATAGAACTCATCCGATCAGGACAAGCTAAAATTATCCTGGCCGGAGGTACCGAAACGATGAGCGATATCCCTATTCGCTTCCGTAAAAAGTTTCGACAAAAGCTGCTTGATGCCCGAAAGTATAAGTCACTAAGTGACTTTCTGAAATTTTTCAAAGGATTACGACCGTCTGATCTGTTGCCCGAAATTCCGGCAATTGCTGAATTTTCTACTGGTGAAACAATGGGCGAAAGTTGTGATAAGATGGCTGCTCGTTTTGGCATCAGCAGAGAGGCCCAAGATGAATACGCCTTGCGCTCACACCAACTGGCGGCAAAGGCTACCAACAAGGGGCTACTGGATGACGAGCTACTACCTGCTGCTGTCCCCCCTGACTTTGAAGCCATTACTTACGACAACACCTTCCGTGAAGATACCTCAATGGAGAAACTCGAAAAACTAAGCCCTGCTTTTATCAAACCACACGGTACGATTACAGCGGGGAATTCATCATCTTTTACAGATGGGGCTTCGGCTTCTATCATCATGGAAAAACAGGAAGCTTTAAACCGTGGACTTACCCCAAAAGCCGTATTAAAAGCATACACCTATGTAGCGCAAGATCCCGAAGACGAACTGCTGCTTGGCCCAGCTTATGCTACCCCCAAGGTTTTGGATATGATGGGACTACAGCTTTCAGATATTGATGTATTCGAATTTCATGAAGCTTTTGCCGGACAAATTCTCACAGTACTCAAAGCTCTTAACTCTGATACGTTTGCTAAACAAAATTTGGATCGCGATAAAAAAGTGGGCAGCATCCCAATGGAAAAATTTAACTGCTGGGGCGGATCTCTTTCACTGGGCCATCCTTTTGGAGCTACCGGAGCCCGGATAGTCACTACGGCCGCTAACCGATTGCACCATGAAGATGGCGAACTGGCGCTTGTAGCTGCATGTGCAGCGGGCGGTCAGGGACATGCCATTATCCTCGAACGTTTTGACGGCTAATAAACGATTTAACAATTTACCTATTCCATTATGAGTTATCTATCTATTGAAGAGCAAGAGAACATTCTGGTTGTCACGCTGGATCAATCCGACGAAAAGGTTAACAAACTAACCGAAGAACTGATTACTGAATTTCAACAACTGCTGGACCAAACCGATCCCGATGAGATCGATGGCATAGTTTTAATCAGTGGAAAGGAAAATAATTTTATTGCCGGTGCTGATGTAGAGATGCTCAAGAACAAAGAAGCTCCGGATGAAATTGAGGATTTGAGTCAGCGCGGTAACACCTTATTACTTAAACTGGAGAACTTTCCCAAGCCGGTGGTAGCTGCTATTCATGGATCATGCATGGGCGGGGGATTGGAGGTAGCAATGGCCTGCCATTATCGGGTAGCTTCTGAACATTCAAAAACAGTTTTGGGACAGCCTGAAGTAAAGCTTGGCCTACTGCCCGGAGGAGGAGGCACTCAACGCTTGCCGCGGCTTATTGGTGTACAAAATGCTCTCACCTACATGCTAACTGGCAAAAATATATATCCCCGAAAGGCCTATAAACTGGGATTGGTGGATGAGCTTACCCATCGTGATGCAATTCTTACAGCTGCAAAGAAAGCAGTCCAAAAAATAAATAGCGGCAATTTTGAGCGTGAAGATAAACGCAGCCTTGCCCATCAGCTTATGGAGGGAATGAGTCCGTTGCGAAAAATCATTTATTCGCAAGCTCGTAAGCGCGCGCAATCCAATACTAAAGGTAACTACCCTGCTCCTGATAAAATTATTGACTGCGTGCAGGAGGGATATGAAAACGGATATCAGGCGGGCTTGCGACTGGAATCCAAAAGCTTTGGTGAGCTGGCCGCGACCCCAGAGTCTAATGCGTTGGTAAACCTCTTTTTTGCCATGCAGGGTGCCAAGAAAAATCCTGATGAAGAAAAAGCGAAAGACATAACTAAAATCGGTGTGCTTGGGGCGGGGCTCATGGGCTCAGGCATTGCGGATGTGAGTGCCAATAATGATTATCGGGTATTGCTCAAAGATCAGGAAATTGAACCGGCGGCAAAGGGTAAGAAATCAATTTGGGAGAGTCTCGACAAAAAACGGAAGAAGCGAATTATATCAGAATTTGAACGCGATCGTATTGCCAGCCATGTTACTCCCACGGCTACTTACGACGGTTTTGAAAACGTTGGACTGGTAATTGAAGCTGTGTTTGAGGACTTAGATCTCAAAAGGTCTATCATACAAGAAGTAGAACAAACTACCCCCGATGATTATATCTTTGCCTCCAACACCTCATCGCTACCTATCACCAAGATCGCGGAAGCAGCAAACAAACCGGAACAAGTGGTGGGCATGCACTACTTTTCGCCGGTACCTAAAATGCCACTGCTGGAAATTATTACTACCGATCAAACCGCTGACTGGGTTACAGCCACGGCTCGAGAAGTGGGTATTCAACAAGGAAAACATGTCATCGTAGTTAATGATGGACCCGGATTTTACACTACGCGCATTCTTGCTCCTTTTATGAATGAAGCCCTGATGCTTTTAGAGGAAGGAATATCTATTAAAGAACTGGACAAACACATGAAACAGTTTGGTTTTCCGGTGGGACCCGCTGCTCTTTTCGACGAAGTGGGCATTGATGTTGCGGCCCATATTACCGAAGTGCTAAGCGATCTGTTTGGCGAACGCGGTGTAAATCCCAGTAGAAAACCGACGGAACTCTTTGAAGAAGGCTATAAGGGACGAAAAAATAAGAAGGGATTTTACCGCTACGAGAAGAAAAAGGGCAAGCTCAAAAAGACCAAACCTAACAAAGAAATATATCAATTCTTCGGCGGCTCTGGCCGTAAATCTATGGATGCCGAAACAGTACAGCAACGCATGACGCTGGCCATGGTAAATGAGGCGGCGTGGTGCCTGCAAGAGGATATTTTGCGAAATCCAACGGATGGGGATCTGGGAGCTGTCTTAGGGCTCGGGTTTCCTCCTTTCCTGGGCGGGCCGTTTCGTTATATAGATCGCGAAGGTGCCGATACTATTGTACAACGACTCGAGGAGTTTGAAGAAAAGCATGGACCGCGATTTACTCCTGCTGAAATCCTAAAAAACTATGCAAAAGCCGGCAAGAAATTTCATTCGGAATAACCTTTCACTACTAAAACACGATGATCAAAAAGTAGTAATATTAAGGGCTCTGAGTGTCTTAGTGGTAAACATTTTATTGGCTTCCCAAGCAACTTACCAGAATTGGAGCAAGCCGCCAAAAATGCTATCTTTATACACTTTTCAAAACAAGCAGTTTATAATTTAAACACATTATTTCATGTTAAATCTTGCACTATTTTTGATGGGTTCTCCCGATGGCGGGGGAGGCTGGTCCAGTCTTATCTTTTTAGGAGCTATTTTTGCCATTTTCTATTTCTTTATCATCCGTCCACAGACGAAGCGACAAAAAGAGCTTCAGGAAATGGTTGATAACATCGAAAAAGGAGATAAAATCGTCACCTCCGGTGGAATGATAGCCAAGGTAACTACTGTTGATGAGGATACTGTACTGGCTGAAATCGACAAAGGGGTTAAAGCTCGTTTTAAAAAGAGCTCTATCTCAGATGTTAACCCAGATCAAGATTAACTAAGATTCCACATTTGCATTATGGGCGCAGATATTACGTTCGATAGTATCGAAGACGCTATCGAAGACATTAAAGAAGGGCGTATGGTTATTGTTGCTGACGACGAAGATCGCGAAAATGAAGGCGACTTTGTTATGGCAGCTGAAAAAGTTACGCCTGAAGCAGTAAACCTAATGGCTAAATACGGCCGCGGGCTTATCTGCGTTCCTATTACCCGCGAAAAAGCCTACTCTCTTAATCTCGATTATATGGTCACCGAAGGTGCAGACCCCGACGAGGCCGCTTTTACAGTATCGGTAGACCATAAAGAGCTTACGACAACCGGCATTTCTGCCGCCGATCGTGCAAATACTATAAAAGAGATGATTAAACGAGATGCCAAACCGGGAGACTTTCGGCGTCCGGGGCATATCTTTCCGCTTATTGGTGTGGAAGGGGGCGTGTTACGCCGTGCCGGTCATACCGAGGCAGCCATAGATTTAGCACGCCTTGCCGACCTGCAACCTGCAGGCATCATCTGTGAAATCATGAAAGACAACGGTGCCATGGCGCGCCTACCCGACCTCGTTGATATCGCTGAAGAATTTGATATGAAGCTGATCAGCATTAAAGATCTGATCTCATATCGTATGAAGAATGAGACGTTGGTTCGAAAGATTGTGGATGTAAATCTGCCCACTATTTATGGAGATTTTCAGCTTCATGCTTTTGAAGAACGACTTACCGGCGACCATCATCTTGCGTTGGTAAAAGGCGAATGGCAAGAAAATGAACCTGTACTCGTTCGAGTGCATTCATCATGTATGACTGGTGATATTTTTGGATCCAAACGCTGCGATTGTGGTGAACAACTGCATCAAGCCCTATTGCAGGTCGAGGAAGAAGGTCGCGGTGTGGTACTTTATATGAACCAGGAAGGCCGGGGTATTGGTCTTCTAAATAAACTCAAAGCATATAAACTACAGGAGAAAGGTCTGGATACTGTTGAAGCCAACGAAGCCCTTGGCTTTGAACCTGATGCACGTGACTATGGTGTTGGTGCACAAATTCTACGGCAACTGGATATCTGCAAAATGCGTCTTATGACGAATAATCCGGTAAAACGGGTGGGACTCAAGAGTTTTGGCCTTGAAATGGTAGAACGCGTTCCGCTTGAGGTCGGTGCCTATCCCGAAAATGCCAAATATTTAAAGACCAAGCGCGATAAGATGGGGCATGATCTAAAATTAGATGAACTTGATCCCCACAGCCCCGATTTTATTGATAGTATTGTTACTGATGAATAAACAATCGGCATACATTCACCTCTGCTAACTATATAAAAGCCTTCGCCATCCTATACTAAATTCCAATATGTCGTCGGCACAAGCATTATCCAATATCTAATGCAGTAAAGTGTGGAAGGTTCTTTAACTCTATTCTGCACAACAGACTCTGTAAATTCAGGATAACACGGTTTAACGAAGGCCTTAGAATAATAACCCTTAGCTTTTACCCTTCAGCCCGAGTTTCCGGAGGAAGGTCAGAAGTATTCTCATTGGTGTCTTGTACACCAGATAAATTTGATGGCACAATACGTTTGTGAAAAATAAGCATAGCTATAATAGCCGTACTAATAGCAACATCTGCCACATTAAAGATATAAGGGAAAACGGGGTAACCACTTATGGTCAGGTTAAAATGAATAAAGTCAACAACGTGCCCCTCGAGCAGACCGCCATACGATTCAATATAGCCCATCACCAAGCGGTCAATAATATTTCCAAATGCCCCTCCCAGAATCAATCCCATACAAAAAAGATATGCAACCGTAGCCTCCTCTCGATTATATAATACGTAAGTTAAAATGGCGATGGTTGCCAGGATAGCAATAACGCTGATTATTTCCGTAGAAGCCCACCTCATACCCAAGGCCATACCCGGATTTTGGGTATAGTTGAAGGTCAGCCAGCCCGGAATAATATCCATATAATGCCATTGTGGATTCAATCGAATCCAATGCTTCGAAATTTGATCCAGCAAAACGACGACAAACGCCGGTGCTGCAAGGGCTGCTATCTTTTGCTTATCCAACGGAAAAGTTATTTACGCTTAAGTTTAGCTTCAATACTAAGCTGGGTATGGGGAACGGCCTCGAGTCGTCCCTTTGCAATCTTTTTACCCGTCACTTTACAAACGCCGTAGGTTTTGTTTTCGATCCGTGTTAAAGCATCATCCAAGTAACGGATAAACTTTTTAGTACGGTTAAACAGCATATACGTCTTTTCACGCTCTTGCGCGTCAGTGCCGGCATCGGCCATGTGGAATGAATAAGCCGATTCGTCACTGGCATTTTCCATACTATCGCGCAACGTGCTTTGCAGCGATTCAAGTTCGCGCTCAGCCTCCTCACGCTTTTTTAGAATAATTTCTTTGAAATACTCTAACTCCTCATCTGAGTATGGAGAAACGCGCTCTGTATCTTGGTTATCTTTTTTTGTTGATGCCATAAGCTATCACCTTCTTAATTAGGGTTTCTTCTGATCGAAATAGTAGATTCACTCTCACCTATTTCCCAGTTCTTTATAAAATCTGAAACGTCCAGTTCTTGTGATGAAATTTCTTCAGCTAATGTTTCGCTTTTAATATAGTCCTTCATAGCCTCCACTGCATCTTCCAGTTTATCTGATCCATTAAATCCAATAATAATGCGATCTTCAACATCAAAGTCAGCTTCCTTACGCATATTCTGGATACGATTCACAAATTCGCGTGCCAACCCTTCCTTAATGAGAGCGGGAGACAACTCCGTATCAAGGGCTACACTTAAACCTTTTTCTGTCTCTACCGACCAGCCTTCCAATCCAGTACGAATAATTTCGAGACTATCTTCGCCAAGCTGCACGATACCTTGCTCACCTAAGTCAAGCTCGATAGAACCGGTTTCTTCGTAATCGGTAATTTCTTCGGTCGAAAGCTCTGCAACTTTTGCAGCCACCGGCTTCATCTTACTACCCAACTTACTACCCAACTTTGGATAATTAGGTTTCGCAGATTTATGAACAATGCCGGAATCATCATCTACAAATTCAACCTCCTTGATATTGACTTCATCAAGAATAATTTCTTTAACTGACTCAATAGCCTGGCGATCTTCCTCTTTGTCGATCGGCAAGATGATTCGTGACAGCGGCTGACGCACGTTTATTTCCAGCTTGTTGCGCAAGCTCAACACCATGGAAGAAATATGTCGTGCTAACTCCATGCGATGCTCCAACTGCTTATCGATAGCTGTTTCTTCTACCGTGGGATAGAACGAGATATGTACCGATTCTTCATCAGCTTCGGTCACTTCGTTCAACCGTTGATATAGCCATTCTCCCAAGAACGGTGCAATCGGACTGATTAATTTAGCTAAATCTACCAAACATTCATACAGTGTTTGATAGGCCGCCTGCTTGTCGAGACTCTTATCTTCTTTCCAGAATCGTCGCCGATTTCGACGCACATACCAGTTGCTAAGCTCATCCACAAAATCCTCAACTGCACGTGCCGCTTTCGTTGGCTCATAATCATCCAGATACTCATCAACGAGTTTGACGGTGGTGTTCATCCGTGAGATAATCCAGCGATCCATTTCCACACGATCGGAAACCGGGATTTGTGATCCCGAGTAGGTAAACCCGTCAATATTTGCATACATTGCAAAGAAGGAATACGTGTTTACAATGGTATTAAAAAACTTGCGCTGGGTATCCTGCAATCCATCCTCACTGAATCGGAGGTTTTCCCATGGCGATGAGTTACTCATCATGTACCAGCGAACCGTATCCGCACCGTATTCCTGAATAACCTCAAACGGCTCAACGGTATTTCCTTTGGACTTACTCATCTTATTGCCATTCTCATCCAGTACAAGTCCGTTTGATACAACGTTCTTATAGGCCGGCTGGTCAAACAACATGGTACCCAGTGCGTGAAGTGTGTAAAACCATCCGCGCGTCTGGTCTACCCCTTCAGCAATAAAATCAGCAGGAAAATTATCTTTAAACTTATCCTTGTTTTCAAAGGGGTAGTGCCACTGTGCAAACGGCATCGATCCAGAATCAAACCAAACGTCCATCAGATCGGGGATGCGCCGCATGGTACCGCCATCAGGCCCTTCCCAAGTAATCTCATCAATATATGGGCGGTGCAGATCAAGTTCTTCGTCATCAGACAAGCCAGCCTTCTTCTTCAGCTCCTCCACACTTCCCACAACTTCAACGTGCTCGGGATTTTTATCACTCACCCAAAGCGGAATAGGGGTACCCCAATAGCGCTGACGAGAAACTGCCCAGTCCACATTGTTTTCGAGCCACGTACCAAAACGTCCACTTCCGGTACTTGGTGGCTTCCAGTTAATTTGTTTATTGAAATCCACCATCTTGTCCTTCACATCCGTTGTTCGGATAAACCACGACTCAACAGGATATGACATCAGCGGCGTACCTTTGCGCCAGTCGTGCGGATAGTTGTGCAAATATGTCTCGTGCTTATACATCATGTGCTTATCCTTGATAGCACGAGAAATAGGCTTGTCTGCATCCTTGAACCACTGCCCTTCAAAATCAGGTACCTGATCCGTGAAACGACCATCCTTATCAATGGGATTAAACATTGGGATGTCATTTTCCTGTCCCGTCTCATAATCATCAGCACCAAAAGCAGGAGCAATATGAACCACCCCCGTACCTTCTTCGGTCGTTACATAATCAGCGGGCACCACGCGCCAAGCTTCATCCTTATCAAACTCTTCTAAGGCATAATCGAACACCGGATCGTACGTCCATCCAACAAGTTCCTCACCTTTAAATTCTTCAACGATCTCATAATCGTGATCAATCACTTCATCAAGGCATCCCTTGGCCATAATATAATACTCAGTACGGTCGCCCTCAGAAAGCTCAATTTTCACATAATCCAATTCGGGATTTACCGACAGCCCCATATTTGATACAATCGTCCAAGGGGTTGTTGTCCATGCCAAGAAATACACATTATCAGCCTTAGAAACAGGAAACTTCACAAAAATCGATGGGTCCTGGACCTCTTCGTATCCCTGTGCTACCTCGTGAGAGGACAATACCGTACCACTACCCGGTGAATACCACTGAATTTTATATCCCTTATACACCAAGCCCTTTTCGTGCAGCGTTTTAAACGCCCACCAAACCGACTCAATATAGTCGTTATCGAAAGTGATGTACGGGTCGTCGAGATCAACCCAGTACGCCATGCGCGTAGTCAGCTTATCCCAAAGATCTTTATACTTTAAAACACTGTTGCGACACTTCTCATTGTATTCGGCAACGCCATATTCTTCTACCTGCTGGCGTCCCTCAAGATCCAATTCCTTTTCGATCTCAATCTCAACGGGCAATCCGTGGGTATCCCAGCCGGCTTTACGTTCAACGCGAAACCCCTTCAACGTTTTGTACCGGCAAAACATATCCTTAACCGTCCGTGCCAGTACGTGGTGAATACCGGGCTTTCCATTTGCCGTAGGTGGTCCCTCATAAAATGTAAAGGGAATACCTTCTTCACGGGTAGAGAGACTCTTTTCAAAAATATCGTTCTCTTTCCACCACTTCAGCGTTTCAACTTCGAGTTTGGAAAAATTTAGCTTCTTGACTTCGTCAAATTGTTTACTCATAAAGGCCGTTGTACCTTCTCTATTGGCTTTTGTAAAGCTGTTAATATAAGGTTTTTATAAACCTTAAGTAGATTAAGTTTTTTAATAAATTCCTTACAAGAATAAATGAACCCCCAAAGATACAAGTCTTAACACTCCAATTCACATCTTGAGACTAAATTTATATTGTTAGCGAGCTATAAAAAGCAAAGCGACAACAATTTGCAAATTAGAATCCATGATAGTGCTTTTGTTATACTTTACTGTCAATTCTCGTTATTTTTAGAATTCTCTGAAATTCGACCAAAAACCAACATTTACCCTGCTTACTATGGATGTACCTGTGCAAAAACCAATCACTAAAGACAATCACTATAAAATCTGCTTCGTTTGTCTGGGTAATATTTGCCGTAGCCCAACCGCTGAGGGTATTTTTCAACATTTAATAAATGAGCGGAACCTTGAAAACCATTTTGAAATTGATTCGGCAGGAACATCGGCTTACCATATTGGAGAATCGGCCAACAGCAAAAGTCAGCGTACAGCAAATAAACATGGTATAACACTACATTCCAAGGCCCGTCAATTTAAGATCAGCGATCTTGATTATTATGATTTAATTTTGGCCATGGATAACGAAAACCTGGACAATATTCGTCAACTGGCTAATGGCAATGACGAGCATAAAATTGGCCGCATGCGGGATTTTGATCCCCAACCGGGTGACGGGGAAGTGCCTGACCCCTATTATGGCGGACCCGAGGGATTCGAAAATGTGTTCCAGATTGTGAAACGAAGCTGCGAAAATCTTCTTGATGAACTTGAAGCCCACGTAGAGAAATAGGTATGATTCCCAATTCGGTTCTTTCCAAAATAGAAAAAGTTACAGGACAACAGGTTCAATCTTCAAATCAGGTGTCCGGAGGCAGTATTAATCAGGCTGCAAAAGTTACGCTTTCTGACGGGCGCCCTTACTTCTTAAAATGGAATACATCAGCAGATGCCCGCATGTTTACTGTTGAAGAAAAGGGACTTGCCCTGCTTGCCTCGGCCCAAACATCACTCCGCATTCCTGCCGTATCAACAACCGGTAAAACGGATGATAATATAGGCTTTTTGTTACAGGAGTTTATTGCTGAAGGGCACGCCAATCCTAATTCGGCTTCTGACTTTGGCCGTCAATTGGCCCAACTCCATCAACATCACGAAGAAAAATACGGGCTTGATCACAACAATTACATTGGCAAACTACCGCAATCAAATACCTGGCATAAGAACTGGATCGATTTCTTTATCCAAGAGCGGATGGAGCCTCAGCTCAAAATGGCGACTGACAGTGGAAAGTTAGGAACGCAAACAGTTACTCAGTTTGAAGCCATGTATCAAAAATTGTGCGATATATTTCCCGACGAACCACCGAGTCTTTTGCATGGGGATTTATGGAGCGGCAATTATTTCTTCGATGAAAAGGGGCAAGCTACCGTTTATGATCCTGCAGTCTATTATGGCCATCGCGAAATGGAGCTGGCTTTCACCCATCTCTTTGGTGGCTTTCCGAGTAAATTCTACAGTGCTTATAAAGAAAAATACCCTTTGGAATCAGGGTTTTCTGAGCGAAAAGACATTTATAACCTTTATCCCCTGTTGGTACACACCAACCTGTTTGGAGGTAGTTATGGCCGGCAGGTTCAAGGGATTGCAGCTCAATTTTGACTAACCACGTATAGCGATTTGCTAAAACATTATATTACCACAACAATAAATGAAAATTATGTCATCTAATATACAACGCATTGTAAGCCTGGTTCCAAGTCTAACAGAATTAGTTATCGATTTGGGAATGGAAAATAAGCTCGTAGGGCGCACGCGGTTTTGCATTCATCCCAAAGAAAAAGTAGATGACATTGCAATCATAGGCGGCACAAAGAATCCTCGGCTCGACAAAATTCGTACACTTGATCCAGATTATATTATCGCCAATAAAGAAGAAAATCGTCGCGAAGACATCCAAGCCCTGCAAGAAGATTTCGAGGTAAACGTAACAGAAATTGCTACTATCGAAGATGCGTTGATCGTCATTCATCAACTGGCAAAAACATTTGACCAAACATCAAAAGCCAAGCAATTAATTTCGAATATTCAGCAGGCGCTTGAAAATCGACCGGAAGTTCCCAAGCTTAACACCGCTTATTTGATCTGGAAAGATCCGTGGATGACTGTGGGACGTGATACCTATATCCACGATATTTTAGACCATTGGAATTTCCCCAATGTGTTTGCAAACCGGGAACGATATCCTAAAATAACGCTGGAAGATATCAAAAAACAGAATCCCGACCTTATTTTGTTGAGCAGCGAACCCTATCCTTTTAAAGAAAAACATATGGCACAAATTGAAGAAGCATGCCCTGCCGCACGCGTGCTGTTGGTTGAGGGCGAATGGTTTAGCTGGTATGGCTCACGGATGGAACATGCTTTTAAACGATTAAATGGCTGGCGCAAAACGATTGAGTAAACCATACACCTGAAAGGCTATAAATTGTTATAATACAGTGTATCCCCAAAAAGCTTATTTATGAACAGATCGATTTATAGCTCATTACGTCTTGCAATCAGCCTGGTTGCACTGCTTCTTACTATCGCTCCAGCACCCGTTTGGGGACAGGTACAAACAATTGAAGAAATTGAATACACCTCAGCGCATACGGCATATATTGATGGATTGGCTGCTTTTGAAAACAATGACTTTGAGAAGGCCCTAACACTGCTCAACAAAGCGTATGTAAAACTTCCGGAACATGCGGGGGTAAATTATGCCCTGGCTGATGCATATCTACAAGTCAATGATATAAAAAATGCAGAATATTACAGTAAACAAGCCCGAAATATCGCTCCCCAAAACAAGTGGTATCACCTGCAGCTTATAAATATTTATCAACACACCGGCAATACCCAAGGGGTTATCCAAGCACTCAATAGTGCCCTTACCCATCATTCCAAAGACACCGATATTTTATATAACCTTGCTCAAGCTTACGCTGATCAAGGTGATTACGAAAAATCGAATAAGATCTACCATAAATTACTGCAGATACAGGGTGAGATGATTTCTATTCGACTGGAGCGACTTAAAAACTTTAACAACCTGGGGCAAAAAGATTCCTCTATTGTTGAACTTGAAAAAATCCGCGACCAAAATCCCGGCAACCTTGCAACGCTGCACCTCTTAAGCAACTATTATCTGGATTTAGACAAACCTGACGAGGCTCGTAACGTCATTGATAATGCCCTCGACATTAATCCAAAAGATCCCAAATCGCTTTTAGCACTGGCCGATATTCAACTTAACCAATCCCAATGGGATAGTGCTCAAACCACACTTGGGATTTTAGCAGATGACTCCACCTTAGCTGCTGAAACTAAAGAACAACTTGCCCAGTTTGTGTATACTAAGTTCAATAAAAACACTGGCAACGACACAATTACAACTATTGCAAGCACCGTTTTAAAAAAACTAATAAATCACTCCTCAACGTCGGGTAAGGTACACAGCATTGCGGCCGATTTCTTTTTGAAAACTGATCAAAAAGAACCTGCCCTTCGTGCTCTTAAATATGCTACAGACTTAAATCCAGCAAATGATTCAGCATGGCAGCAATACCTTCAACTATTGCTTGAAGAACGTCAATTTGAACAAGTAATACAGGCTGGCCAAAAAGCTATTAAAGAAGTTCCACAAGATCCTGTACTACTCTACTTTATTGGCAATGCCTATCTATCTACCCGGCAATACGACCAAGCCGAAGCACACCTCGAGGAAGCTTCAACACTACCGGCTCGCAAACCACTCAAAGCTAATATCTTTGGATCACTGGCTGACACCTATGCTAATATGGAACAATGGTCATCTGCATTTACATATTATCAAAAGGCCGTAGATTTAGATCCTCAAAATCCCGTCATTTTCAATAACTACGCATATTATTTATCCCGCAGAGGTATCCAACTCGATAAAGCTGAGCAGCTGGCTCGTAAGGCCTTAGCATTTTCGCCCGATAATACTTCCTTCCTCGATACCGTTGGATGGATATACTTTAAGCAAGGTAACCTGCAAAAAGCCAAAAACTATATCGAACGAGCCATTAACAGCGGCAATCCAACAGCAGAAGTAATGGAACATATGGGTGATGTATTACTTAAACTTGGTGAGCCTGATGAGGCCAAAAACTGGTGGCAGAAAGCTTTAAATAAAGACTCTACACGAACTCATTTACGAGAAAAACTATCAGATTAACACCGTGTTAAACTCACAACATTATACCACACTTTTTTTATGGGGATGTTTAGGCCTGGTGCTTGTTTCCTGTTCCGGACCTCAAAAGCTGACCGAAGATAACTTTCGACCATCCGACGAAAACCCTTCTCAAATTGTAAATCAACTGTCCGATTACAGCAAGACCCTACAATCCGTAAAAGGAAAGGGACGCGCCATTGTAAGTGAACCCGGAAATACCGAGCGGGTGACCATCCAGTTCTCCAGCAATCGACAAAAAAGCCTTGTAACCATCCGCAATGGATTGGGCATTGAAGGCGGACAGCTGCTTACTGACGGTGATACGCTGCTTATTTATAACAAAGTGGATAAATATGCTCGTAAAGTTCCAGTCCACGGCACCAGTCTCGATCGTATCAACCGGTTAGCCTCACTTAATATTCTGGATATGTTGAATCGTCCTGTCGCAAAAGAAGATGTTCAGTCGCTGATGGAAAATGAAGACCGATACCTGCTGCAACTAAAAACCGGCACGAGTATCCAAATTAATAAGAATACAGGCACCATTGCTCAAATTGAACAACTGGAGGAATCTAACCTTCCATACTCGGTAATTCGATACGAAGCCTATGCTTCGGTTGAGGGGTTCTCCCTTCCGCGAAGAATTAGTATATTTGGACCGGAGGAAAAATCAAAAATAGCTTTACAACTAACAGCATTAGATTTAAATCCTGAGCTGCAATCGTTAACAATTAATCTACCAGACGATATTCCCATTTATTACGAATGAAAAGATACTATAATCTTATAACGATTGTTATTTGTCTGCTGGGGATTCCCCATCTCCTATTTGCACAAACCACTGCGGTGCAGGAGTTCCAGGAACTCCGCAATAATATCGTTGAAAAGCAAAAAAATACTCGAGCTGAAATTGAGCGGCTTAACAAGCAGATTCAACAATTCGAAGACCGCCTGCAACAAGCTGAAGAAAAATACGAGAATCTGTATCAAAAGTACCAACATTCGAAGCAACTCATTGCACTACAGGATGAAAAAATCAATCAGCTGGAAAATGAGCAAACCCAAATTCAGGAAGAAATCTCCATAACCACGGAATCTCTTAAGGCTAAACGAGCGGAGTTGGAACAGCTTATTGAAAATTATAAAAGCACACTTAGCTACCTTTACAAACAAGGGCGCACCTCACAACTGGCGCTTATATTCTCAGCCAACTCCATCAACCAAATGCTGATCAGGGCTTTCTATCTTGAAAAGTTCAATACATACCGTGAGCAACAGGCTGAAGACATTAAAGCGGCAGAGAAAAAGCTGGAGCAAACAAAAGAACAGCTGGTTAAAGCACAGCAAAAAAATGAGGAGGTACTAACAGAAATTAAGGCAGAGAAAGAAGAACTGGCCAAACAAAAAGCTCAGCAAGAAAAAAATGTGGCCCTGCTTCGGGAAAACCGAGAAGAAATAAAAAGCAAACTTCAGGAAGTTCAACAACAAAAAGAAAATCTTAATAGTACGCTTTCTGACCTTATCCAACGGGAAGAAGAAATTCGCAAGGCACGAGAACAAAAACTGCGTCAGTTAGAAGAAGAACGAAAGAAGAAACTGGCCGCTGCCAAAAAAATTGAGAATGATGCCAAACGGAAAGCCGAAATGGAAAAGTATTCGGAACCCATAAAACTGGATAATTTTTTGGATTCCAATGCCATGGAAGAAATTGAAAGCCGGTTCTCCTCAAGCAAAGGCAGCCTTCCTTGGCCCGTTAACAGCCGTACCATTGCCGAACATTTTGGCAACAAGCGTCATCCCGTTTATGGAACCTTGACACCAAATCTGGGTATTGAAATTGTGACTGATGCACAATCGTCGGTAAAAGTAGTACACGACGGTTACGTTTTTGATGTTCGTCCAATCCCGGGCTATGGCGATGTCGTGCTTGTAAAACATGGCCGATTTATTACCGCATACGGCAACTTAAGTCAGGTTATGGTGCAAAAGAATGAGGTACTAAATCAAGGAGATATGGTTGGTCTTTCGGGTGATGAAAATTCACCTAAAGGAGAAAGCCTGTTCTTCCTTATTCGTGAAAATAGTAAAAACCTTGATCCGGAAAATTGGCTACAAACAGAAACCATATCCAGCAACTATTAATAGCCATTTTATAGCTTAGCTTTGTACATTACGACCAACTTTTTCACACTTCTTATAATTTTAACTCTGCTCTCTTAACTCATGATTAACTGGCAACGCACTTTTGCTTTTGTAAGTGGTGCTCTTGTATTTGGACTACTATTCATCATCATATCAAACAGCTTTATTCAATATGTATCCAATCCAGGATCAACAGGATATCTGTTTTTATTTGGATTTGGGCTCGTCTTCCTCAATTTAAATTTCGGTATAACGCGCAGATATGCCATCAAGGCTATTAACCCTGATGGAATCGCTTATACTATGACAGTCCTTACCATCATACCCACTATTTTCTGGGTTTATACCAAAGATGTTGGGTTAGAAGAATTGCAACTCGTGTTTATTCTCACTGTTATTTTTTCCGCCTTCTTAGGCACTTACTACGGACTTCGCCGAGGTGCAGTTAAACGAAATAAATATATTCAGCGACTCCGGGAAGAAAAGCAAGATCTTCCAGATTCACTTAAACGTCCCCATGACGATTTAAGCAAAAATTAAAGCCTGCTACAAGTCATTACCAAGTAATCGTTTGTAGCTTAGCCCTATTGATCCATCGGTGCGAAAAAGGATGTTAGTACGTCGCCCGCTAAATATCGTACCGCAGCAGAACTACGGCACGATGAGAACATGGCCTTATAACTTTACCGGATAGAAATACGTACCTGCTTAATTAAACAGGTAATAATCGATCCCAATATTCGCCTGCAAGTTTCGGCTGTCAGATTTAAATAAGCGATTACTTTCCCAATCGTATCCAACTTCTGTAAAGATTCCCAGTGTATTTGTCAGACGGACCGCTAAGCCAGCTCGCATCCCCAAACGCACCCGAAATCCATAATCCTTATCCGTATTAGCTAAGGTACCCATCGCTAAGTTATTTCCAAACAGAGAGTTCAACTGTACATACGGTTGCAGACGATCTGTCTTAAAGGGATAACCACGCACTATGGGTCCAACACCCCAGCTACCTACTGCGAGATCTGCATTTTCGGCATCGGTTACGAAGCTCGTCAGAACCTGAAAACCAACCCCCAATCGCGGAAACATGGTCCGCACGTTACGATATACAAACTCAAGTTCTGAGCTACCATCAAAACTCAACGAATCAGTATTTCCTTTATAGTGCAAATCACTCAGCCAGTGCGTATTCGCCGTCAATCCATGAATGCCTACATCATAATCAAGGGGACGAATTCCATTATTCCCCCCTTCTGATTGAGCCTTAACTACATTGAAAAGGGTTCCTGCAATGATCACTATGATAAAAGCCGATGCTAAAATATTGCTTAGTTTCGCAAATACATTCTTATTCATTGTGCGTGAATTTATTGTCTTAGATAATTAAAGCCGTCATTCAATGGCGTGTAAAATTGCCCAATTAATTTTACAGTTACAATAACTGAATTAAATCTTTAATGTTGCCTTTTTATCCCCCTCTTAAATAGCAATGTAAGTTCTACAACAATTGTATATGCCAACACAAACTAATATACTATTTAAAGGAAGACTTAGCGTTTCGTGCTTATTCAATACTCCCGTTTAATCACTCAATTCTTATGGCTAAAAAGTTACCTTCCCTTTTTTTTATCATAACTCTGGTTTTAGCCTCTGCTACATTCGGCCAGTCAATGCAAACCGAATATTTTTCGGATCGAATAATCATTAAATATGAATCAGATCAAAAACTTCAACAAATCCGAAGCAAAATAGGACACGATCCAAAATCAGCTGTCCAGCAATATCTCCATCAATATGGAATTCAACAAAGTCGTCCCCTCCTTTCGCCAAGGGCACAACAAATTGTAAAAACCCAAAATGTGTCGGGCACCCGTAATGTATTACGTATCCAGGAAATTATTTTTAGCAACAATATTGACCCGGCCCAATTAGCATCCAAACTAAATCGCATGCCTGGGGTCACCTATGCCGAACCCAAATATATTCGGTATATGAACGAAGAACCCAACGACGAAAAATATCAACAAAGCCAACAAGAAAATTTTAATTACCATAATTTCCCTAACGCGTGGGATTTGAGCAAAGGTTCTTCTGATATCATTATTGCCATTGTTGACGGCGGCGTTGACTATATGCATCCTGAACTCAATGAAAACCTTTGGGTCAATCAAGATGAGATCCCACCTATCGTTTTTTCCCAGGCAGACCAAAATGGAGATGGAGAAGTTACCCCTCCTGAGGCTTTAACTTATTTACAAGATAACGGTACCGATTATAACAGCGATGGAGAAATCACCCTGGAGGATGCCCTGCATGAAGATTCCGATTTTACAGATAACACTGATACCGATAATAATGATTTTACCGATGATCTGTTTGGGTGGGATTTTTGGGAATCAGGAAGTAGTATCCAAAATATTACCCAAGACAACAATCCCATCCACGATGCCACCGATCATGGAACGCACGTAGCGGGAATCGCAGCTGCCGAAACCAATAACGGAGAGGGCATTGCCGGTGCCGCCTACAACGCAACCTATATGCCCATTAAAGCCGGAGGAGCTCCGGGCTTTGACGATGCCATCGGGTTTGGCTATGAGGGCATCTTGTATGCAGCAGGTAACGGTGCTGATATTATCAATTGTAGCTGGAGCGGCGGATCTGCCTCACAAGCTGAAGAGGATATCATAGAACTGGCCACACAAATGGGGGCCTTGGTCGTTGCCGCAGCCGGAAATGAAGCTACCCGAACAGGATACCCCGCCCGGTATGATAAATCGCTGGCCGTAGGTTCTGTAGAGCCGGATGACAACAAAGCTACCTACTCTAATTTTGGATATAATCTTGATGTATTAGCTACGGGCACTGATATTTTAAGCACCTCCTACAACAATAATTACATTTCGAAAACGGGTACCTCAATGTCTACTCCCGTTGTAAGTGGGCTTGCGGCTCTCGTCAAAGACGTGAACCCAAGTTGGGATCCCGAACGCATCGGCATGCAAATTCGCGGATCAGCAAGCTATATTGACAAAACCAACTCCAGTTTTGAACATCAGCTCGGCCACGGAGCCATCAATGCATACGAAGCGCTAAATACAAATTTACCGGGGATGAAAATCGTATCGCAGGAGTTCCTCAACAGTAATGGCAACAAGCTCGCATTGGGTGAAGAGGGAACTATCGAATTACAAATTACCAATGTCGCAAATGATACGCCAGCTCTCCAGGTAGAACTGGAATCTATAAATGAAAGTGATGTACAACTGAGTAATACTAACCAACAATTGGGTAACTTCGCTAAAGGTGATACGGTAGATCTAAGCTTTCCCGTTACCATCCCCACAAACTTTGACTTAACCGAAATGCCCACTTTTCGGTTAGAATTCATTGACCAAAACATGGATTACAATAATTTTAATGCCTTCATCTACGAGGATATGTTCTTTGAAGCTATTGCGGGCAACAATGTAAAAACATCATTTGGTGCCGAAGGAACTTGGGGTTTTTCTGATCCATTGGCTGGTCGTGGAGGGGTAGGCTTTATCCCTCGTTACCCAGATGGCACGGGTGGTTTTGATGAAGGTGACAACCTTCTTTTTGAAGGCGGACTCATGATGACCTTCAATAGTCAACTTTTTGACGCTGTGCGAACGGCCAATGGTGGTGTATCAAGAGACTTCCTGCCCGAAGATGCGGTCACCGTTTTACCAATAGAAAATGGGCTGCGCGGCTCTACCCAGTTTACCACCCTTAATGATAGCACCCGACGAGCAAAAGTTGAACTCGAAACCTTTGCATATGATGATCCTGCCATCAGCAATGTCGTATTTGCAAAATACACTATTACAAACCCCTCCGACTTTTTGGTGATGGAAGATATGTACGTGGGCCTATTTAACGACTGGGACATCGGCAATAATTCGGGCAACAATAATATTGCATTCAATGAAAGTGACAGCTTACTCTATATTTCGGATGCCGCTTCTTCAAGTACGCAACCTGTGGTTGCCGTTGCACATTTAGGCCCCCTTGCAAGTGCGTTGGCAATCGATAATACTATTGAAGGGCAGCAGGACTCCGTCACTTTCGGGATCTATGATGGGTTTACGGACAACGAAAAAGAGGCTTCTTTAACAGCAAGGACTGTACGCACCAACATCCAAAACACCGATGTATCAGCCGTAACCAGCTCGGGTCCTTATACTCTCAATCCCGGAGCTAAAATTACGGTTGGCTTTATCTATGCCTTCGGGGATGATTTGAATGAGTTGCGTACTCAAATTGCAGAAGCTCGCACACGCAATCTTTTTGCGGTTTCTCCGGCGGGACGTGCTACTTCCGAAGAAATCCCCCAGCAAACCGAACTCTTTCAAAACTATCCGAATCCATTTAATGAAAAAACAGAAGTCCGTTTCAATCTTAGTCAAGACAGCCATATTCGAATAACGATTTTTGATGTGTTGGGACGAAAAGTTCGTCAGCTTGCTAACACAAATTTTAAGGCCGGCGAACATTACCTCCCCTTTGATGCCCCAAATTTGAGCAGCGGTGTGTACTTTATCCAGCTTGAAACCGATCAGGGCTCACAAACCATCCCCATTACAAAAATCAAGGCCCTATAAATAGCCTGACGATTGAAAGCTATGAAAACGAATCTACGGCATGTACCCCGGTTCCATTCTCCTTTTTGGTGCTACAACGGACATCTACATACCATTGCCCGATCCCTATGTGGAGATACCTCTCAACCGGAAATCAATCGAATTGAAATTACCACTCCCGATAATGACTTTTTAGAACTCGATCAATATATCAACCCTTATTCCGATTCCATAATCGTACTCTTTCATGGCCTGGAAGGATCTACCGAGCGATACTATATGGTTGAACTAATGAAGGTTTTAATCCGTAAAGGGCATTCGATTATTGGTGTAAATTTTAGAGGATGTGGTTCACGCCTCAATAAACAACCGCGATTTTATCACTCTGGAGAAACTAACGATTATCAAACAGTTTTAGAATGGGCCCAAAATCAGTACCCCAATAAAAAGTTAGGGGCTGTAGGATTTTCGCTCGGCGGCAATGCCCTCGTCAAATACTTGGGAGAAACGGGCAAAGATAGCTTGGTACAAACGGCTGTAGCTGTCTCGGTGCCCTATGATTTACGGTTGGGGTCGATTATGCTCTCGAAAGGATTTCATCGCATTTATGAATTTCGTTTTCTTCGAACCCTCAGCAAAAAGCTCGAAGCAAAGCGCAAGCATTATCCTGATTTACCTACCTTCAATGGTTCCACACTATACGAGTTCGATAATCAGATTACAGCCCCAATACATGGCTTTGAAAATGCTGATGATTATTACGAAACTTGTTCAGCCCGTCGCTTTGTCAATAATATCAGCGTTGATACACTGTTAATACACAGCAAAGAAGATCCGCTTTGTCCTGCTAAAGCAATGCCATTGGATAGACTAAACAACAATCCATACACAGATTACATCATCACAAAAAAAGGTGGCCATGTGGGATTCTGGAGCAAACCCCAAGGATGGCTTAACTACGTCATCGAAAATTATTTAAGCAGCAATTTATAGAAATTACCAATCCTGCTTATTGAAAATTGATATCGAACCCTCTTGGTTCCCCTTCTCTAAAAGCCGTATTTTCAAGGCAATTTTTCAATCACCGAATATATTTAATATGGTCATTATTGTTGGAGCAGGCCCTATTGGACTGGCCACCGCTATCGAGTTAAAGCGACGAGATATTCCCGCCAAAATTATTGAACGCGGCTGTTTGGTCAACAGCATTTTTCATTATCCCAAAGATATGACCTTCTTCTCTACTTCTGAGCGACTGGAAATAGGAGATGTCCCCTTTATATCCCATAACCCTAAGCCCACCCGCCGCGAGGCTCTCGAGTATTACCGCCGGGCGGCCGAAAGTTACGATCTGGACATTCATCTTTATGAAGAAGTTCAGGATATTTCTGGAGATGACAAAAGTTTTAACGTCACCACTGATAAGGGCTCTTATAATGCTAAGAAGGTAGTTGTTGCTACCGGCTTTTATGATGTTCCCAAAATGATGGGAACTCCCGGCGAAGAGCTCGATAAGGTCCGGCATTATTATGATGAAGCTCACGCCTATGCCTGGCAAAATGTGCTTGTCATTGGCGGCGGGAATTCAGCTGTAGATGCAGCACTCGAAACCTACAGGGCACACGCCAATGTGACGCTGGCCGTACGCGACTCAGATATCAAAGAATCCGTTAAGTACTGGGTTAAACCTGATATTAAAAACCGAATTAAAAACGATGAAATAACCGGCTATTTCAATACAGAAGTAAAGGAAATCCGGCAAAATGAAGTCGTATTAGATACGCCCGATGGCACTAAAACAATAGATAACGATTTTGTTCTGGCAATGACGGGCTACAAACCTAACTTTGAGCTAATGACAAACTTTGGCATCGACCTTACCAATGATGAGGATAAGATGCCCGTCTATAATGAAAGTACGCTCGAAACTAATCGAAAAGGTATGTATGTGGCCGGGGTCGTTTGTGGAGGAATGGATACCAGCAAACTATTCATAGAAAATACACGCATTCATGCCGAACATATTGCCGAGGATATCCAGAAAAAGATAAGGTAAAAAAAAGAGAGGGTAAGCAACCTACATCACGCCGCTACAACCTCCTACCGCTGCTACCTTCCGGTCCTGACGGAGTTCAGAGGGAGCTGGCTGCGTAGGGCCTACCCTCGAAAGTCAAAGATACGATTTTGCCGGGGTATTTGGCAAACAAAAATTCCCCCTTTTCTCATTTTGATTCCATCACGTAAACACCGTTCCAATCTTCTGGAGGTGGATTTTCCCTCATCACCTCACATCGATTGATATAAACCAAGGACGGGTTTGTGTAAATAAATGATTCTTCGTTCGGGATAAAATACTCCAGCTCCGATGATTCATTGAATAAAGCTATTGCCCGATTCCATTCTTGTTTTTGATAAGCGGCAATGCCCTCTTCAAATTTTTCTTTACATGCCAGCTCTTGCTCTGTAATACGGTCGCGAAGTCCCATAATTTCGTATACATCTATAGGCTTGGTTCGCCCCTTTACTACAATGCGATCCAGATAGCGAAACACACACCGATCGCCATATTTTTCGGCCTCTTCCTTTGTATCAGCAGTAACCATCGTGTACACTCCAAACTGCTTGGCACCACTTTCGCAACGCGCCGCAAGGTTTACATTATCTCCCATCATGGTATAGTTAAACCGACTTTCAGAGCCCATATTACCAGTCACCATTTTGCCCGTATTGATGCCTATACGATTCCGCATGTGTTGCACAATCTCAGGCCAGCGCTCTCCTTCTTCCCGCCATTTTTTACGCAACTCAGCCAGCTTATATTGCATAAGCTGAGACACCACACAGGCTTTATAGGCGTGATCCTTGTGGGGTACCGGGGCTCCGAAAAAGGCTACAATAGCATCCCCAATATATTTATCCAATGTACCGCCGTGCTCTCGTACAATATTCGTCATCGCTGACAAGTACTCGTTAATCAATCTAACCAACGTTTTTGCAGGCATCCGTTCCGAAAACGTGGAAAATGATTGGATATCACTGAAAAAGGCCGTCATATAAACCTCATCACCCCCCAACTCAGGCTCTTTCCCCTCTTCAACCATTTCTTCTACAATGGCTGGTGAAACATAGGATGAAAAAAGGCCACGTATTCGACGTTTTTCGCGCTGCTCCACAATATATTCATAACTCTGAGTGGTAATATATCCTACCAACATCGCTACCAATATGGCCACCACATCTGTCATAGTATTAAGCTGCAGAAAGGACCAGAGTGTAAGCCCAAAAACACTGATACTAAAACCCACATAAAAAACGAATCCCCATAACCCTGATAACCAGCGAACAGCAATAATCATAATTGCAATTGCGATAATGACAAATACTATATTCGCTAAGGGAGAGGTATGGTGGATATAGTTTCCAGAAAGTACCGTTTGAATCGCATTGGCATGCATTTCTACCCCAGGCATGGTCCCCTGCTTGGCAAAAGGTGTGGCATGCAGATCGTGTAATTCGGGCATCGTAGCCCCCACCAATACGATTTTATCTTTAAAAGCATCTGTGTGTTTAAGTCCAAAATCAGGGTCTGAAAAGGAATTGATCTGAAACGTTGAATCTTCGGATGTAAGAATGACAGTTGAGTCATCGATCACCGTTTCAAAGGAATGTCGTGGAAAGGTTCCGGGTGGTCCAAAGTAATTGATCGACATTAGGTTGTCGTTGTACTTTGGGATCTGGTATGAACCAAAAGAAAGGATTTCACCTGTCTCACTAATATCAGTTGAATCTAAATCTGCATATAATTTTAACAGCTCCAATCCCAGCGAATATAGTTTCTCATTATTATAATCAATTCCTAAAATATATTTTCGGATAGCCCCATCTGTATCATGTTGAGCCCGCACAATACCATTTTTATTGGGATTAGCACTTTGCAATACCCGGTTGGGACGAACTAACATCAGCGCTGTTGAACGGCTACCTTGCCCTCGATTCTGTACCGTACTCTGAACATTTGTACCCAACACTACATTTTTGTGTTTGCTAATGGCCTCAGCAAAAAGAGTATCATTCGTCAAATCGTAATTATCACGCTTGTCAAAAAGCACGTCAAAACCTATAACTTTGGCACCAGCTTCATTTAGATGCTCAACAAGCTTAGCATATAAATTGGTTGGCCAGGGATACTTTTCGGGGATTTCTTGGTCCGCTTGCTGACTTATAGATACAATAACAACCGATGTATCTTCAATAGCAATAGGCCCACGATACTCAAAGAATTGATCGGTTATATCCAGCTTCAGCTGCATCACGGGAGAGGAAAAAGCTATCAGAATTGTTATCAACAAACTGCCAAGAAGCAGCCCTGGTAAAACTAACCTGCTTTTCCATGTCTTTTGGGTGGCAGCCATAAATCAAAAGTTATAAATGTAGCGCAATTGCAACAGATGATCATTAGGAAAGGTAGCCGCAGATGCAAGCGTGTTGCGCACATTAGAGTACTTAAAATCTAACAAAAGTGAGTGGGCATCATTTAAATTATAACGCGTACGGGTATTAATGATGTAAGAATTACTTTCCGTAGCGGTAACTACATCCGCTGATGCAGGCTCATAATAATCATCAATGGATAGCTGCGGGGTATTGCTATCAGAAACTACCAGTGGAGTCGTTTCTGACCTGTTCTGGGTATAAGCCAACGACACTTCCACGTTTAACTTTCTGTCAAGCAAAAATACACTACTTCCAATATTTGCTCCCATAATATCAACAGTATTCAAACCACCCGAGGTCTCTGACTTATTCAGATTAAAACCGATATTGGTTTGCAACGGCAGCCCATCAAAATGATTTACTACACGAAGTGAAATGCTTTGACTCTGTGAATCCCCATATTCAAAGACCTGATCAGTGGTATTTAACAGAGAATAATTGACGCTGGCATCATGGGTCGAACCCAACAGCGAAAATTCTTGGGACACGGATGCATTAAATTGATACGTCTCAGAAAATCGCGGTGTAGCCGTCGTTACCGTATCTCCGTTTTGAGTGGCAATATTCTGCACAGCGGCCTGCTCCGAAATGCCATTCAAAGACGCTACTAACGGATTATTCAAAGCCACCTCGTTATCTCTGGTCCGTTTCATAACGCCTAAGCTTACTCTTGGCAGATCCTGATTCATGGGATACCAACTAAGGTTACCTCGATAATTTATTGTATTGGTAGTGGCCTCTTTATACCCAACCACATTATCCTGCAATTTTTCATACCCCAAGGTAACATAAAGCTGATTTTCAAAAAGTCGGAATCGATCCCTAACCGATAATCCCGCAATATCTTTGCGCACAGTCGTATTCGCAAGCGAATTATAACCCGGGCCTATCCAGCGATAGCGCAATTTAAGATCATTGTTAAAATAACTGAGTCCCAACTGCGATTGCCCCGCCAATATACTTGTGGGAAAAAAGAGCTCCCCAGATGTTTCTGACGCCTGCTCATCAAATCGAATAGGAAGCGTATCCATATTTTCATTAATAACAATAAGCCACGAAAGCTGATCGAGTATATTTTCGGTACTTTCTGCAATCTCAAAACCAATGCGGTCAGCGGCTTGCTGTGTTAATGCCCCATCAGAAATATCCTGATTTAATAAACTTATTGCCCCATCAGCCTCAAACTCGATGCGATTATTATCAAGACGAACAGCCAGATCTGAAGCCGCAACAAAGTTACCTTTGGGCGATGGATTTCCACTTACGCCAAGCTCATCGGGGTTATTTTCAAGCGTTTGTTTCTCTTGCTCGGTAAGGTTTCCTGCTAAGTTGGGATTAACTTCCATTATGTCGTTATAATCATCAATCACACGAATGGATCCCGTATCGTCCTCAACTTTAATGAAGTTTAACCCAAAATTAAACGTCTCATCCTTCTGCACTCCCAACCTACCACCTGCAACTTTACGCTGATACGTTCCAGGGTCATCAACATTTAACACATACCCTTCTGCACCGTCAATAGTTTGTTCATCATCCGTTATTTCATTATAGATATTATCAATACCACGACGCAAATTGCCATAAATAAGCTCAAGATTCAGCGATTCATTCCAGGCATGAAGTCCCACATTAATCCCCTGCATTCGCTGTCCAGCAATCGTAAACTTATTGAGCGTAGGATATACATGTCCGGCTTCAAGGTCCAGCCAATTTCCCACATAAAGGTTTAAGCCATACCTGTTTTGGGGCTGCAGCCGGGGATCCTCTTGCGTAGTCAGTAATCCATAAGCCGAATATGATACATTGCCCTTTTGACCCGAAAGTCGCACATTCCCGCTCAGCGCATCATTGGGATATCCGCCCACCTGCTGTTTTTGAGCACGAAGTTCCACATTCCCCTGGGGTATCCAACTCTGTTGTTCTTGGCCTGTAAAAGCGTTAACCCGTTGCCCCGGCGCCACCACCGAAAAATTCCAGTCAGCTAACACAAAGGTAGTATCAGACGTTTCCACCTCAAACGTTGCCTGGTGTTTTCCCATCGATAAATCTTCGGTGGAATAGCTATAAAAATAGTCGCTGGCATTGGCCTGTTCCGTGACCTCACTCCCATCCACATACATACGAAATGTTACTGATGTGTCTATCTCTTCCGGCTCATAAAACAGGGTCAACGCTATAACCACATCTTCCTGTGAAACCGTAACACCTGGGTCAGGCGACAAAATTGTATAATCAACTCCCGTCTGCTCAACCACTTTCTGTTGGTCAGTTTTCTTGGGGTTTACAATTTCTACTCTCACAGGACTATCCGAAGCTTCTTTTGGGTAAGTAACAGAACTTCCATCATTAAGATCTATCCGCAAATAATACTCCAACTCACTGGCTTGCTGATCTGCAACTTGAAGCTCTGTAGAAAAGTTAGTCCCCATAAATGCGACTTTTTTCTGGCTATAGGCCATATCCCCATCCGTCTTGTAAAACAGATATGCATCTTCCACCTCACTTGCATTAATAGATGGTGCCGAAAACTGGAGATCAATTGGGGTGTTTCGCTCTACTAAAGTTGGCTTTTGATGTTGAACCGGCTGCAGATCTGGTGAGGGCATAGCATCAGCACGAACATATACCATACCCATAATTATTAAAACCACTATTACTTTCTGAAAAACCGCTACCCCTTTCCCCAAACCAGAACTCGAATTGTTTTAGTTTTCGTTTTCGAACACTTTCACATCTATTACCCGTTCTTCTCCATCTTCATTCGTAAATCGAACTTTATAAATAGTGGGTTCAACCTTTTCATCCATTTCGGCATATTCACTATTTCTTTCTTCAAGTTCTTCATCCGTTAATTCCCCGGACTCTATTGAACCATCCTCTTGAACCTGCCCATACGATTTCTCACCAAGCGTAACACTTTCTCCAGACTTATTGGAAGTCACCTCTACTTCTCCCTCTTCAACCCAGAAGTAATCATCATGTGTTGCACCAAAACTTGTGCCTTTTACAGAGGCGACTGATGAATTTGTAGCCACTTCAAAATTCTGAGCTCCCCGTTCCGATACGTTCAGCAGAATCTCTCCTAATTCTAACCCAATACGAGTACTGGTATTTTGTTTATCCTCAATATCACCGCGGACGATAAGCCTGGAGTCTGGTTTTATTTTAGCCATACTTTTATCCATAAATTGTACCAGCGCAAATCCATTTTGGTCGGTACGTAGTGTATCACCATCAAACAAGGGTCGGCCTCGCTCTTGGATATCCGTAATCGTACCATTATTCTCAAGACCTACACTCGGCTTAAATTTTTGCACAAAAGCCAGCGGACGATCATCAACACTGTATATAGTTGCTCCAATACCAATAATACCTATAACCAACAGCGGTACGATATATGCAATTGCTTTATTCATATTGCCAATCAGTTTTCAATAATTATTGATACGTCTCCCTGATTATTCTTTCTCGCAAGCTCCATAAGCTTCTGCATAGCTTGACTACGTCGAAACGTTTGCCCTTCAATTTCAATTGATTCCAAAGAAAAACCATTTTGCTGCAACTCCTCGAACCGATCTCCCAAAATCTGTTTCAGTGCTCTTACTGTTTCGCCAGCTTGCGAACTATTTGAAGCAGAGCCCACATCACCCAGCGTAAAACTCCAAATCTCCGACTCCCTTTCCTGTTTACCACTACCGGTTTTTAGCTGATTAATAATACGCCAGTAATATTGTGTATCCTCTTCTAAATCCTGCACCCCCGAATTTGGGTACTGGTATCCAGATCCATTAACCACAACATCCAACATCTCGTAGTCAACCAAAGAACCACCTCCATTGGTACCCACTGATTCTATTGGCTCGGTACTAAGTGCTCCTTCCATAAGCGATTCTGGACTCTCATTATTTCGGGATTCAACGACAATAAGTCGATAGGTACCTCCCGTCCCACCTTGCCACTGAAAGTTAGGATATCGGTTCGAGATAACGATTCCTGATCCAAGCTCATCTCCCGGCGCAAGCAGATAAAAATCACGGGTATCTTCTGCAATGTTTGCTCCTATTTCATCAGCCTGGGAAGCCAAAAGCTCTCCACTCGTCGACCCCCGGTATACTTCAACACGCACCTGATAACGATCAGCTGGAAGTGAAGTTGTACCCTTTAAATTGTTATAAAAGTTACGACCTGCTTCGGTAAAATGATGTTCAAAACTGAGTGTTTCTTTAATCCCGGGCAATCCATCAACCGAATTATTATTAGTCGCATAAACCCGCTGCCCCGCATCCAGGCTAAAGGGCGTACCTGCAACCTGTCGAACTTCTAAAATTCGTCCAATTTTATTGGACTCAAAAACTATCCGAAAATAAAGATCTTCTATACGTTCTGAAGTATTGTTATTTTCAAGAGATAACTGAAATAAGGTAGGCCCCTGCAAATCATTCGCCAATAATGACTGGATACTTATAAATTGAGCATTCTCCAACGTTTCACTCACCTCAAAATCCAGCGTCAGCTGCCCATACACAAGGTTAGAGCTACTTGCGCATAACAAAAAAAACAGAATCCCACTTATTGTTCTATAAACCTTTAACCACATCGCCATAACCCCTCAAAATTATTTCATCCCACCGAACCAACGGCATTAATAAGTTGTATTCTCTTGATGCAACATCGTTTATCAGAATACCCGGAACAATAACCTTTGTCACAAGTATTAAGCAGTGTTAGTCAAGAAATATGGTATTTGGCAGAAATGCAAAAAAACAAAAAGTGGAGCTACGGGGACTTGAACCCCGGACCTCTTGCATGCCATGCAAGCGCTCTAGCCAACTGAGCTATAGCCCCATTTCGGAGTCGATAAATATAAAGAAAATTTTATTGAATGTAACACCTCTTTATAGATTAACTTTATTTTGTTTTTGACTATATTAGATAACATATTGTAACCAATATATTTAACGAGCATTTATAATTTTTCTGGAAAATTCTATCTTTCAACTGATCACACTTCAACTTTAAACCTATACTTGTAACACGATGATAAATAAACAATTAATACTACTTCTTTCTTCCGTGTTTCTTGGGATGGCGTTGCTCTCTGGCTGTGCTGGTTCCGAAGAACTTAGAGCCCCCTCAGAACGTGATATGGAATATCTCCAATCATTAGATGAGGAAACACTCCGGTCTCTTGACACCGACGATGATGGCCTGAGTGACTGGGCAGAAATGAATGAACACAATACTGACCCTTTAAGTGCCGACAGTGATGGTGACGGCCTTACTGATGGCGAAGAGATCAACGAATACGAAACTGATCCTAATAATGAGGACAGCGACGGTGACGGGCTAACCGACGGTGACGAAGTTAATTCGTATGAAACTGACCCGTTAGAAGAAGATACTGATGGTGATGGCCTAACTGATGGTGAAGAAGTTAATGAGTATAACACTGATCCATTGAGCGCTGACAGCGACGGTGACGGACTCACTGACTACGAAGAAGTTAATGAGTATAACACCGATCCTAACAACGCTGACTCTGATGGCAATGGCTTCACTGACGGCCAAGAGGTTGAAATGGGTACAGATCCCAATGATGCAAATGATCCTCCCTTCATCAAAAAAGGTGATCTTGGAACCGTAAACTTCGACTTTGATAAGTCAAATATTGATGAAGCTGCTGCAAAAGTTCTTAATGAAAACATTGAGCAGCTGATGAACTCTCAGAAGTTCAGAATTCGAATCGATGCGTATACTGACCATGTTGGTGGAGACCAGTATAACTTGCGTCTCAGTAAGCGTCGTGCAGAATCTGTTAAACAATTTTATATCGAAAACGGTGTTTCTGAAAACCGTATCGAGTCTCGTGGTTTAGGCAAAGCTCCTCAACCATGTATGGATCAAACGGAAGATCAAGGTTGCCGCGAAAACCGCCGCGCCGAATCTCATCCGTTGAATCCTTATCAGTACGAGCCTAATAACTAAGGCTTATACAAAGTATTGATCTTTAAAAGGCGACCTCATTTCGAGGTCGCCTTTTTTATTATACGGTTCCCTATACCATATCTTCTTTTACGCAGATTTATCCCCTCATATAAAATAGATCCTCCGCCATTTCGCAATTAACCCAAGACAAGAATAATAATTACTGCTGACATCAGAGGTTGGCTCAAAATCCGATGCAGTAAAGCTTGCAGGTAACCACACATAATAGATCTTCATAGGTGATCTAACAGCTAAACACACTACTAAATCAGGGGTGGCAGATAACTAATTTTATACTCAGACCTCTCTCCATTTCTCTTTGGATACATCCAATAAAAAATCCTCACAGAATTAACTGTGAGGATCTAAAAATACGCTTTGTAAATTTTTTAGAAGATATCAGAGCTTCCAGCTCAGTGTACCCAAGGCCCAACGGCCAGGCATTTCGGCCCCAAGCACATCCTGATTTTTCTGATCAAATATATTATCAATCTGTAGCCCAAGTGAAAAATTTTGTGTTATTTCGTAGCCAAATTTCACATTCCACAAACTATAGATTGAAGACTTAAATACTCCAATAGTTTCGTTTTGGACAGACTGTCGTTTTTTCCAAACCATACTAACTGTTCCGTCAAAGGCTCCTTTATCAACAGTAACAATCGCATTTAGCATATGTCGGGCATAATTGGATATATATTTTGAGGCTACATCCTCACCGCCAAAAAAGTCTGTAAAGGAGTACCCTAACGTACCATTTGCCAACCAGTTATTACCCAAGTTTTTATTTATTGATAACTCAGTTTCTAATCCGGCTGTTGTGACACTGTTAATATTTTGGGCATATAAATAGTTCGTACCTGCTTGTAGGTTCTCATCATTGCGAATCTGATTAGAATTGGTAACCACATAGTCTATCAAACCATCCGACTCACGAACAAATCCGGTTGTTGAGAAACGCACATTTTTCCACGGAAACAGATCTATACCTGCTTCACCAGACCATGCACGTTCTGCCTGCAACCAAGGGTTACCAACATTTCGTCCCCCCGCTAACGGACCTGCTAAATTAGTAGATATAAATCGCTCTGTATAGCCCGGAGCGCGAATGCTGCGCCCCCCTGAGGCCCGTAAAATCCACTGCTCTTGCTGATACGAGAAACTAAGATGTGGCATAAGCTCAGTGCCATAATTATCATCGTGATCCAATCGCAAACTACCCGAAACTGTCATCGGATTTGAGGGCTGCCATTGTAACATCGTAAAACCAGCATAATGCCAATTGCTGTGGTCACCACGATCACTACTCCGAATCATCCTGTTATCCAGCTGTATTCCATATGTAACATCCCAATCAGTCGACAGCTTTCGGTATTGATACAGCTGCATCGAACCCATTGTGGTAGTATGCCTATTGCCCGGGAAATCCGGATTAAAAATATATTCATCATTGGTACGCTTCAGAGATCCTTTTAAAGTCGTAACACTGTTTTGGGTACTCCGCTGCAAACGCATCTGATTCCACCATACCGAAACCGTTTCCGTTGCCTCATCCAAAGGACTCGCGGTATAATAGTATTTTGCATTAAAATCACGATAATCATAACCGGTTCGAAGTGCCAGATCCCAGTTATTATTTAACTTAACCCCTCCAGATACAGAACCATTGGCAATATTAAAGCGATTCTTGTATCCACCCGATAATTCTTGACCGGGACTTCGGTGCCACATGCCCCCGCCACTAAAACGAGCATTTTCTTGGCTATGATAAAATCCTCCTTTTCCCATTGTGAGATCGGCCTGACCATAGCCACCTTTTATTTGAGCAGTGGTTTTCTGTTCACTCGGCTGGCTACCAAAGGTATGGGTAATAATATTAATCACACCTCCAACCGCATCCGCGCCATATTGCGCAGCTGCCGGCCCGTGTAATACCTCAATGCGTTGAATTTCTGATGAGGCCACCGGAATATTAGAATTGAGGTGAGCAGTCAAAGGTTCATTAATACGCATTCCATCTACCAATACCAGCACTTGTGAAAACGTACTCCCACGGAGACTAAAATCTGACTGAGTACCAAAAGCTCCACGCGACTGTACTTCCACCCCTGGAATATAGCGGAGTAGTTCATCAGGCGTGTGAGCGGGCGTATCATTTATCATCCGATCAGAAATAGTCGTAATGCTCCGCCCCGATCCTGCTGCAGTTTGAGGCACTCTGCTTGAAGAAACAACAACTTCCTTAGAAACTACAAGCGTGTCTAACGTTTCACCGTTCTGATCCTGTGCTACTGTTGTTGCAGGTATGACCAAAAACAACAGTAGCACTATTTTTACTCCAAATAATATCGAAAAATTCATTCTTGCTTTGAATCTCATAACTTCAATTTTTTTAATATTTCGTTAACAAATACTCTGTTTTAACGGTGCCGAACTTATCGTTTATTCACTCACAAAAAAAGTTTATTGATTCACTTAAGCATTAAAATCGGATGGAAACTTATTTGATAGAATAGTTGAACCAGAGATATATGTTTTAACATTATTGATCCATCCACCATCATGATGATTACTTGGCCGAGCCTACAATCTATTTTATATGAATCATTAAACATCTCTCTAACACTCCCAAAACAAACGCAAACTACAGCTCGCTTTTTTCTTTTCTGGGATTACATTACCCAAAAACTTCTATTCTTGTCATCTTGAATTCATTTCAGAATCTAAGGGACAGATTGCGATCAGATAAATCCATAGTAACACTTATTGATATCCCAAAATAAAAAGCCCCGGCAGAATACCTACCGGGGCTTATATTATCAGTCACAACAAATATTAATAGCGATCAAACCACTCTAAAATATGTGCAACCTTGCTCATCAGGTTACTGGGTCGGCTGGCAATACCATGACCGGAACCTGGAATACGGACCATTGCTGATTCCACTTTTTGCAGCTGCAGGGCCCTGTAATATTGCTCCGTTTCAGACATAGGCGTACGATAATCTTGCTCACCGGTAAGCAACATTGTAGGCGTCGTGACATTGCCCACCAGCGAAATCGGTGAACGATCCATATAGTGATCGCGATTTTCCCATGGGAAACCAGGGAACCAATACTTGTGATATGAAGAACCATCTGAGGTCAACACAAAACTATACCAATTAATCACTGGCTTTGCCACGACTGCTGCATTAAAGCGGTCAGTCTTGCCAATCGCCCAGGCCGACAGCACTCCGCCACCACTACCCCCAGTAACATAGAGGCTATCAGTATCCACATAACCTTTATCAATCACCGCATCTACACCGGACATTAAATCATCGTGGTCTTCGCTGGGATAGTTTTTATCTATATAATTACCAAACGCTTTGCCGTAGCTGGTACTTCCACGCGGATTGATATACAGAACCACATATCCCTGCGCTGCCATCAATTGTAGCTCAGCTGTAAAACGATCACCGTAATTGGTATGCGGACCGCCGTGAATTTCTAAAATCAACGGATACTTTTTATCAGGATCAAAGTGTGGCGGCTTTACCACCCAACCCTGAATTTGTTGTCCGTCATAAGAAGATTCGTACCAAATCTCTTCCACTTCGCCCAGCGTCTTATGCCCAAACAAATCCTTATTGACCTGTGTCAATCGCCTCATTTCGCCGGTTTTATTCGCTACGGCAACATCTCCGGGATGTGACGGAGTGGCATACGTATAGGCAATTCTTTCATTCGCTGTAGTATAAGAACCACTGCCATAGGGTCGCCCAATCGTTGTGCCTCCACGATCATCAAGAATTTTTTGAACTTCACCATCTCCATTCAAAGACAAAAATCCAACCTTTCCATTGCCTTCATCATCATACTGTACAAATACGCCGCTTCCATCATCAGCCCATTGCAAATTACTTACGCTACGATCAAAATTATCGGTCAACGACCATTTCCCAGAGCCATCCGCATTCATCACATAAGCATTGCTTAGCTGATAACTTTCCATCGTGTCATCATAACCAAGGTAGGCAATCTGCTCTCCGTCGGGCGAAATCGTTGCGCCGTAGTCTGGACCACGCCGATCAGTAAGCTGTGTCATCGTACCATCATCAACAGAAACCTTATAAAGCTCGGTATCGCGCTCATTATATTGCCAATCTTCTTTTCGGTTAGACGATATTATAAGATGTTCTCCATCAGCCGTCCATTCAGGAGCACTGTGGTTATAGTCTCCTTCCGTAATTTGTCGGGGTGTTCCTCCCTCGGCAGGAATGACAAACACATGCGTAAAGCCATCTTTGACAAATCCCGAAGCCCCATCGCGCCGATATTCGAGGTCATCAATAACATTTGCCGGGTCAGCCCAGTTTGCTCCATTAGGCTTTCCGGGCAACGAAACCATCGGCTTATCACTGACAGGCACAAACATGGTAAATGCGATATAGTCACCATTAGGCGACCAACTTATAGAACCAGGAGATTGTACCAGATTTGTAATCTTTGCTGTTTCACCCGTATCCATCCAACGAATGTATAACTCATTGGAACCACTCTGGGTAGATGCAAATAATAGCCGATCTCCACTGGGCGACCATCGTGGTGAAAAGTTGTTATTATTGCCCGAGGTTAACGGACGATGACGACTACCATCCGCATTCACAATCCATAAATTAGAACGCCGCTGATCTTCCATGATATCCATAAAGTTACGCTGGTAAACTACCTGTTCACCGTCCGGTGAAATTCGCGTATCCGATACGTATTCCAGATCAAAGACATTTTCGAGCGTCAACACGTCCGATTGGGCAACGGCCTGATTGGAATAAACCAAAGCCAAGACCACTACCAACATAGAGAGAATTCGTTTTTTCATGATTATTTATTTAGATGATGAATTAAAAATCAAAAATGAGGGTTTCCTCATCCGCCGGCTGGCGGACAAGATAGTACATTAATTAAAAATCTTATCTGGTTCCGATGCTCCGCTTCGGAACCAGCAGTATCCCCATTGCATCGAAATCGGAGATGAGAGTTACAGAAACCTTAATCTCGTATCAACCCTGATGGATAAGAAACCACGCTTTCGTGTCCATTTTTACCTACGGCCGAAACCCCAAAAAGGTAATTGTCAATGACAATATTTTCGAGTGTAAATTCACTCACATTTCCTACATATCGCTGACTTTCCCAAAGAGATTCAGATGTTGGCCGCCAATAAATTTTATACCCCTTAATGAGGTCACTATCAGGTTTTTCCCAACGCAACGTCGTTGACGGCTGAACTGCGCCGCCAATTTCAACATTTTTGGGCGCAGGTGGAGCTTTGGCTAATGAGGCCATAGCAAGCGCATTCACAGCTGTTAATTTCTTGGCATATTCGAAATTAACGTGCTCAATTACGTCCCCATATTCAATACCATCTTCGGTGCGGATATCCTGATGCTGCTGCGTATAATTTTCATGGGCCTCCATAATTCGAACACCGGCAAATCCGGCTTCGTTAAATGGGCGATGATGCCCGCCACGGCCAAAACGATCCAAACGATAAATCAGCATCGGATCCATCTGTGGCATATAAAGCTCAGTGGTTTCGTAAATATAGCGTGCTAACTGTCGCGAAATGCCATCATTTTCTCCACCGTAAAAACGCTTCATCTGTAGATCACGCTCAGAGGCCTGAGAAGAATAAGGCTCTGAGAAGATGCGAAATTCACGATTATCAATTACCCCATCAACGCCCTCAATATTTCCGATCATATCATTATTGAGAACGCCGATGATGTTCCATCCTTCTTCTTTGGCCATCTCAGCCATATGACCTCCGCCATAAAGCCCCTGTTCTTCGCCCGAAAGCCCGGCCAAAATAATGCTGTTTTCAAACTCATAATTGGATAGCACCCGTGCGAGTTCGATAGCCCCCGCCATTCCAGTAGCATTATCATTGGCGCCCGGTGCATCAATTTCTTCATCCATAATATCAGAGGCACGGCTGTCTATATCCCCACTCATAATCACGTAGTTATTGGGATGCGTATTACCTTTCAGCACGGCGTACACGTTTACCACCCACGTATCTTCATCAATGCGACTGTCGGGATCAGCCTCCACAAGGGTACGCTGATATTTAACCTCAAGGCAACCGCCGCACTCTTCGCTAATTTTTTCAAATTCCTGTTTAATCCATCTACGAGCAGCGCCAATGCCACGATCGGATGAAGTAGTATCCGACATCGTATGGCGCGTCCCAAAATCAGCCAGGGTTCGAATATCGGATTCCAACCGATCAGCACTTACCGCATCAATAATTTCATACATCTGGGGATCAATCGTAAAATCCTGTGCCTGAGCATTCTGAAAAAACGCAAAGAAGAAAAGTAGTGGAAAGAGCAATAATCGTTTCATTATAAAAGTAGTTTATTTAAAATAATTTGGAGTACACTATAACCAGTAGTGCTTTCCAAAACTTACATAATTCGAACTTTTATGCGAATTGGTTTTACAAATTAATACTTTTGGAATCGTTACCGCCATCAATGATGATTTTACAGAAATTAGCGGCCCATAGAATCTCTTATGACAAACGAAGAAAACAGCTTAGAGTCCACAACCAATAATACTCGACAAATATCGAGCAAGGAGTTAATGCTACTCTCCATTCTTTCAGCATTAACCTACCTTCTAATCGCTTTTCTTATTTTCCAATATATCCACGATGAAAACGTATTCACCGCTTTTGAACACGGCTACTCACCCAGCTTTCAACTTTTAATTGGGATACTATCCGGTATCTTAGCAGCGGGGATCATCGGATTTACCATTAAGCGTCCGCCGGTAGCCGACGTGCTTAATGATTTTTATATCGTAGAGGCAATTTCGAAAATGAATCTCACCAATTTTGACCGTGTTCAGCTATCAGCCTTTGCAGGAACTGGTGAAGAACTGCTTTTTCGCGGTGCCATTCAACCACTACTTGGCAACTGGGTAACTTCCGCTATTTTTATTGGCATCCACGGCTACTTTAAATTTAAATCTATCGGTCACATTATTTTTGGCGTGATGATGTTTAGCCTCAGCATGATGTTGGGATACCTTTTTGAACACGCTGGACTTATCGCTGCCATGAGTGCCCATGCTATTTATGACGTAATTATGTTGCAATTAGTACAAAAAGGTAAGGAATAAAGAAGGGGTGAAAACGAATTCTTCAGGAAGGAATTTGGGAATATAACTGGTGCAAATATCAGTACGATTCCAATGCCATCATTTTACTACTTCATCATCGGCAAGGGATTAAGAGGGTTCTTCAACGTTTGTTTGGCCGTTCTTTTGAGCAGCATCTTATGAAAATTTCATTGAAAAATTGGTTCGTTACACTTTTCGAACTTACTCTTTTGGTAACCCGAACCGGACCAGCCCCAACGAGAAATCAACCACATCTCCTTTCCGAAATAGTTCTATTAGCGGCGAATCATACTCTTCAATTTTTCTGATTTTGTGGTGTCTGAGAATCATTACTTTGATTTCTTCGGTCCAGATCTCGATATCATGAAAACAGACGGCAATTTCTATTTTTTGCTGCTGCTCGGAAGGACAGTCGTTCAGCATGAAGCAGAAGGTAACCATGCGAACCACATGATTCCTATACCCGGCAAAATCAAAACCGATGGTATCTTACCAGTCTGAAAGAATTTCGTCGATTCGTTCCGTATTTGCTTGTTTGTTCATGGCGATAAAACTATGATTACCACACAGATCCTATGTTTCCATCTTCAGGAATCGAGCATTAATCGCTACAATCACGGTACTCAAAGACATCAAAATAGCGCCTAACGCAGGACTTAAGATAATGCCAAAGGTATATAGTGCCCCGGCCGCCAGCGGGATTGCTCCAATGTTATAGCCCGATGCCCACCACAGGTTCTGCACCATTTTTCGGTAGGTCGCTTTGGAGAGTTTGATGAGCGCCGTCACATCTTCGGGATTGTCTTTCACCAGCACAATATCGCCGGTTTCCACCGCCACATCCGAGCCAGCTCCAATGGCAATGCCCACATCAGCCGTTGCCAATGCGGGAGCGTCATTTACGCCATCGCCGGTCATGGCAACCAGCTTGCCCTGATTTTGTACTTCTTTTACCTTATCGGCCTTTTCATCGGGTAGCACTTCAGCAAACACCTGATCGATGCCCAGTTCTTTGGCAACATATTCAGCAGTCTGCTTGTTATCCCCGGTGAGCATGATGCATTCGATACCCATCTCGTGCAGGGCATTGATGGCATGTTTGGAGGATTCTCGAATCTCATCACCCAGCGCAATCGCTCCGGCCAGTTGATCGTCAATGATCACAAAGACCACAGTTTTTCCCTGCGAAGATATTTCCTCAACCTCTTCTTCCCGGTAACTCAATTCATGCTCGCGGATATAACCAGGACTTACCACTTTTACCGACTTCCTATTCACAGTTCCTTCAATTCCTTTTCCGGTGATGGAATTAAATTCGTCCGGTTCCCAAGTCTCGTCCGCTTTTTCAAGAATCCCCTTCGCCAGCGGGTGCTCGGAATTGGTTTCCAGCGAAGCAGCATATTTTAGGATCTCATCATCGGTGAAATCATTTCCAAAATTGAGAATGTCAGTAACAGTGAAAGTGCCTTCTGTCAGCGTTCCGGTTTTGTCGAAGATAACGGCATCCAAGTTTCGGGCCTGCTCAAAGGCGGCACGATCACGAATAAGAAATCCATTGGTCGCGGCAATACTGGTGGAACGGGAAACAACCAATGGGATAGCGAGGCCTAATGCATGGGGGCAGGTAATGACCATCACAGCCACGGTGCGATTCATGGCAAAATCAAAACTTTGTCCGGTGAAGAACACCCAGGCTCCAAAGGTAATAAGTCCGGCGGAAATGGCCACAATGGTCAGCCAGAAAGCCGCACGATTCGCCAGATCCTGGGTGCGGGATTTACTTTGCTGTGCCTCCTCTACCAAATTCATAACCTGGGACAAAAAGGAGTCATCGCCGGTCTTGGAAATTTCGATCGTTAGCGAACCTTTTTCATTGACCGAACCGCCGATCACTTCATCGCCTTTGGCCTTGTCCACCGGCTTCGATTCTCCGGTGAGCATCGCTTCATTCACACTCGATTCTCCTTTCACTACGTTGCCATCAGCAGGAATTTTCTCACCCGGTTTGATGAGTACTCTGTCACCTTGCTTCAATTCTTCGACAGGCACATCTTCTGTGGAGCCGTCCTCTTTCACGCGATGTGCCTGGCCGGGTAAAAGTTCCGCCAGTTCTTCCAGCGCAGAGGATGCGCTTAATACCGAGCGCATCTCCACCCAGTGGCCCAACAACATAATTCCAACAAGAGTAGAAAGTTCCCAGTACAGCAGGTCGCCTTCGAACCCAAACACCACGGCCGTGCTGTAAAAATAGGCGATGGAGATAGCCAAACCGATCAGCGTCATCATGCCGGGCTGCTTTTTCTTCAGTTCATCCACCAGTCCGCTGAGGAACGGCCACCCGCCGAAGAAAAAGACGACGCTTGACAGTACAGCGAGAATCCAGGAATCACCGGAAAATTTCCATTCTACCCCCAGAAAATGTTGGATCATTGGAGAGAGCGCCAGGATGGGCAGGGTCAGCACAAGTACCCACCAAAAACGGAACTTGAAATCTTGCACCATCTGCTTGTGGTGTTCGCGGTGAGAGTGTCCGCCATGATCCCCGTGATCGTGATCGCTATGATCAGCGTTTCCTTCATGACCTTTATGATCATCGTCGTTGTCATGCTGATGATCTCGGTGATCCTGCTTCATATCATGTTCTTGATGTTGACTATGGTCGTTAGTCATAGAATGTCCCTCAATAATGTTAGCGTTACTTTCGTAAGTGAATTGATACAAGACAGTAGCGCTGGCAAGTTATTTAATACCTACAAAATCATAGCCGGCTTCTTTGATGGCTTGTTCAAAATCATCTGTAGAAACAGCATCCGGATTATAGGTCACCAAAGCTGTGCCGGATTCCAGATCCACAGCTGCTTCAACAGCACCTTCTTTGCTTGCAAGGGCTTCCTGTATGGTATTGGCGCATCCGGAGCATCCCATTCCGCCAATATTTATGGTTATTTGCTTAGTTGATACTTCTTGTGTACTCATAACTAATATCCTTTAGTATTCAGTGTTATTTCGATCATAACCTAAGTGTTTCAAGGCAGGCCCACGTTACAGGATTCTGAATAAATGTTACAAAATTTTTGGGTGGTATATATTTTGTATAGATATATAAGAAAGGAGCTATTACCCACTACTTTCAAAAGAGCTTTTGTTATCTACTTATTAAAATGCTTCTCCAAACTGTAAATAAAACCCTACAGACTCTTTACTCACGCCAAAATCAATCCGTACGTTGGTAGGGTCGTCTTTATTGATATTAAACCGCAATCCCGCGCCGGCGGTCCACTTATAATTTCTCAAAGTAAACGAATCAAAGCGATCCCAAACTTCTCCGGTTCCAGCAAACACAGTAAAACCGAATCTTCCTATGGCATGCTGTCGGAGTTCCCCTTGGATTTGGGCCGAATTTTGATCTCGATAGCGCCCCCCGTAATACCCCCTGTTGATACGATCACCACCAACCATTGCCATATCGTTGAACGGAGGACTCCCGGAATTAAGCTGAATAAGGCTTTGTATCGCCAGAACAGAACGAACGCTACTACTCAGTGGAATGTATTTCCGGGCATCCAGCTCATAAAATGTAAAAGAACGGGAGTTGCCCAGCCATGAAGGATTTCCCAGCAGCGAAAACTGCACGAAGCGATTTTCAGTCGGAGTCATGTTACTATTTCGGCGATCCCATCGCGCGATCCAGCCTATTCCTGCTGCGATATTTTTATAAGCATCTATATCCCCGGGAATAGCCACCCGTTCTCCTTCGGTATTTTCAAATTTAAGATTATATAACTTCGACCAGCGCAGGTACGGACCGGCAAAAAACCCCGGGCGAATTTGTCGCAACGCGTTCTGTTCCAAGTTGATTTGAGTATAGAGCACTGTAAGTTCATTAGACTCTGTTGTAAAAGGTCCCACACCCCAGTAGCTTTCCGGGAAATAATTGACAAAATAATTTCCGTTTAACATCCACAATTCTTCCGGCAAAATAATATCAGGTAGTACACTCACAAGAATTTGGTTCTTCGTTGTATAAATAGCCGACATCATTATGCTTGAGGAGCGCGTTTTTTGGTCGGCCGCTCCAACTTTAAATTGCGGAACCACCACAGCTCCAAACATGAATCCTGTCTCCGGACTTGAACCAATCGCCGGCAGCAAAAGCACTTTATTTTTGTAATCAGATTGCACCGAAGTGCTGTCCTGTGCGCTGACTGTTTCAAGTCCCATAAATAGGACTATCAATAAAGGGAGGATGATTTGGGTTTGGGCTATTTCCAAGGTTCTTTTACCTCATTGATTCGCTTTACGTTTATCACTTCCCCATTAAATTTATCTTGTTCTGCTATAAAAGGTGTGTGCGCAGATTGGTCAAAAACCACCAGTGCTTTACCTTCAGGAGCTTCCACAAAACGATAATACTCCTTGACCAGCTCATGAGGAGTATTGTAATCCTTGGCACCGGTGAAAAAATGTACCGGCACATCAAGAGTATCAATTTCGGTGAATAAATCGGTGTTATTAGTTTCCACCCACATTGGTCCGCTACCCCGATTGGCGCCATTAAACCATTGCTTAAAATCAGCGAAAGTATATTCATCAGCCCCTAATGCTTTCCATGCAAGCGTAACAAAACCTGCATCCATTCCACCGCCAAAAGCATCAATCATTTTTGCAAACTGAACAAACCGATCGTGGTTATCAAACGGCGGACTCCCGAGCTCCCTGAACTTTCGCTTCTCTTTTCGAGATCCATCTTGTTCTATCTCCTGACCTAGCCACTGATAAGAAAGCGTGTCGGCTTTACGGGCATTTACCACTTGGGAGACCGAAATAAACGCATCATAATCTTCAGGATATCGGTCCACCACATGAATACCTAATAATGTCCCCCACGAATGACCTAAAAGGTAAATCTTTTCGCGGTCGAAACGCTTTTTCAAATATTGCGTCACTTCGTGTGTATCCAGAATAAAGCGGTCAAGACTCATCGACTCTTCTTGAAATCCGCTGTGGTTTGATTTCCCCGCACCGCGCTGATCCCAGTGTACAACGATATATTCCTTTTCAAGTTCTTTAGTATAGGCATGGTGGATTGGCATTTGGGCGGATCCTGGTCCACCGTGAAGCCAAAGCAGGATGGGATTATCCGCATTTTCACCTCTTATCAGGAGCCACTGCTCCATCTCCCCAATTTCAACCGCAAGCAAATCTGCCACAGAATTTGGCGCATCAATTTTTGATGTATGGGCCCCGCATCCTGCTAACACAAAAAACCCTAATAGGTATAAGTTCTTTTTCCACATTACAGAAAAAGAAAGAAGATCATTTTTCATTTTTTGATTCAAAGCTAATGTTACGCTTGACCATTTCTACCTTTAACTTTTCAGGTATATCCCGGCATTCACAGTTTTTAACATGCTCCAAATGCCATTCAATACGTTGTTCTGTTGTTGGATTCTTTGGCATAGGATGCTTCTTATGCCAGCTGGCGTTTATATTCATAGGAAACCTCTCATTTTGTGTTACAAATTACCTGATCCAAATCCCTTCGAAACGAATACGGCATCTTATCCGAATAGCCAAAGCGGATAAGTAGCAGCGGATGTTTTGAACCAAGATTAAACTTCTCAACAAGTTTTTGTCTTACCTCTAACTCCTCACACGGCATATTCACATGGGCATGACTGATATTCAATTTGGTGGCTGTAAGTCCAAATCGCTGAAAAGCACGTCCAAGCGTAACCCATTGAGAAATTTCGTTCTGATCTACAGTGAATAAAGCAAACCCGGCAGTTGCATCGATTAGTTTCTTCCAGCGCTTAGCTTCACTGTTTGCAGTAACAAAATATTTCATCACAATATTACCGATAAAGCTGTTCATATTGGGCAGACCCATGCTCTTAATCCATAGACCATCGCCTTTCTTTTCAGCTTCAGCCTTAGAAAAACGAAACCAGTCAACCAACTCTTCGACAAACTCCCTGTTTTGAAACTGATTATTACTCCCCTCAATAATAAGTGGCTCCAATTTATTAATTTCACTTTCTCCGGTCAGGACTATCAATTCAATGCCTTCAAGCTCAAAGGAATTGCTCAATACACTTAAATCAGCTTCCGGCACCTTATAGTCGGAATATTCATTTCTGGTGGATTGTCTGTCTTCTATATACGCAAAGAGCGGGTCTTTTTTAATGGAATCGTCGGTAGCAAGAGAGATTACAATAAACGGTTTACTGTCTTCTACTTCATTGGTACTCACATTGGCCTGTAGCCCGTAATAAGTAGCGGCAATAACAATATTTTCGGCGGCACATCCCAAGCTGATGTAAAGCGCATGATTGTCACTATCTACTACGGGCAGCGCACGCGAGAAATCAGGGTAAAGATTAATTTCATTTTCATTCACAGAATAAAGCCATGGCTGTGTGTTATGTCCCGAAGGAGCTTGTATTCCATAGCGGATGATTTCTTTTAAGTCAGTTAGGGGTTCCATCTCTTCTAAAATTAGGTTCAAATAAAAAACGTATAGCTGGTAATTGAACAATAATGAATAAACCTATTGCCAATAATCCGTAAATAAGCTGTAGCGGCGGATCAGAATGATAACCCACCATTGCTATTTCAACACCTATCCAGATAATCAGTGCCATACTTACCAAAAGTGCTCCCCACCATCCCCAGAGTTTCCGCTGCCACAACCCAAGGCACACTATTAGCGGGAAAATCCCCAGAATCGTGAAAAGAATAATTCCCGGAATCAGGTAGTCGCTGAAAAGCGATCCTTCAAGAAGACTGATTGGCATCTGTAATGCGCTGCCGGTTGGATTCCATATAAGAGCCCCTCCACCGAAAAGACCACTTATTCCCTGGAAAACAAGAAAAGCCAGAAGAAGGTAATAGCTTACTGGTTTTGACTTAAATGTGCTCATCATGATCCTCCTTTATATTCCTTAAAATGGCTATTACACAACCAATTGAAATCAGCCCAAAAAGAGGAATAATCACAATGGCTGGCATCACCTGTTGTCCGAGCAGTCCCATAGCAATGACCTTTGCCGTAAGAGCGGTCATTAATATGGACAGAAATATGAAGTAGACGGGAGTAAGTAGATATCCGAGCGGTCTTTTTTTCCAAAACAGCAGTCCAGATACAAATGCAAGCGGCAGCAATAAACCCAGATCAAGTCCCTGTACAATTAACGTAGTGTAATGCTCGACCTCTTTAGGGATGATCGATCCATCCAGTAGCGGCGGAACCACGATACCCAGCCACATAGCTGCAATAGCTACGCTCTGAAAGATCAGGAATCCACCTGTCCATCTTACCGGTGTTGCTTCTCTGTACCGGTCGGCAAGGTTATCCACGTCAAAGGAGAGCAATGTCTGTGCCAAGGCAAAAAAAGATGTACCCAACAACGCTACATAAACCAGAAACATCATATTATACATCCCCATCACCAGGTAAAAAAGATATGTCACTAAAAAATATCCGAGCGTGCCCGCCAATAGGTAGCGGCCTTTTGTAGATCCTTTTCGCGCCCATAAAAGCGATAACAATAACAAAGGAACAGCCACAAAAAATGTGATATAATCCTGGGCAATACCCTGTGGTGCCACATCCTGCGACATGTGCTTGTAAAGCCCCGTACCATAAACGGTTACTGTTTCACCGCGGACGGTTTCGATTGCATACGGACCCGGACCACCCGACGAAAAAATACCCGATGATGCAGCAACAATAGCAAGTATCATAATGATAGAGGAAAGCAGGGTAATGGATTTCTTATTATTCATATTATTTATCCCTATTTGATGATTACTTCTATACTTATTTGTACTACAAAATTAATGCCATTCAGATAGCCTCTTAATTATTACTCCTTATAGCAAAACCAGCTTCTGTGGGCTTTTGAGTATGGCAATCCTGCAAATTACAAGTTGACAAGTCATGCATTAATGCACAGTAGAATTATCTGAACAAAAAACCACAACAAAGTAATAGAGCGTTACAATGCTCCTTTCATCTTTTTCTTCATTTCTAAGTATTCAAATTAGTTGGGTACATATTTTGCACTTCTAATACTTATGAGAAACCTATTCTATTTTATATTGATTGTAGTTATCACTGCCTGTGGAAGTATCAGCAATCCGGACGTTGCCGTAAATAACCTGCAACCACGTTCCAACATATCGAATAATCAACTTGACAGCATATTCCAAACGCTCCGTTACTTTCCAAACAAAACCCAGCTTTCTATAGCATTGGTTGATGATAGCACAACCACCTTTTACGGCGCAATACGGGAGAATGACACGGTAAAAACCATTAGTAACCAGCCGAACGTATTTGAGATTGGGTCACTGTCCAAGGTATTTACCGCTGCCTTGCTTGCAGACCTGGCAACCGAAAATAAACTTCAGCTCAATCACCCTATTCAGGCATATCTGGATTTCCCTCTGCACGACAGCCTCCAAATTACATTTAAAGAATTAGCCAATCATACCTCGGGCTTGCCTCGCATTCCTTCAGGTTTTGTTTGGGAATCGCTTTGGCATATGGATAATCCCTACAGAGATTACAATGAGGAAAAACTACGAGAGTACATGAGCAGTGAAATGGAACTCGAAGAAGATGGAAGCTCTTTTCAATATTCCAATATCGGGGCTGGCATCCTGGGATATGCACTCACACAAATAGAGGGAAAATCCTACGAGGAGATGCTACAGCAGAAGATTTTTGGTCCTCTGGACATGCAGTATTCTACTACCCAACGAGCATTAGTCGAAGATAAACTCGTGCCGGGTCTCAATAAACGAGGAAACCCAACTACCAACTGGGATCTGGGAGCCATTCCAGGCGCCGGTGCCATTCTATCCACGGCTGAGGATCTGGCTAAATATGGAGAGGCTAATTTTGATCCGGATAACAAAGTCATGAGACTGCAACAAGAACCTACGTTCACCATAGATGAAGAAAAGGATATAGGCCTCGGCTGGTTCATCATAAAACAAGATTCTACAACATCTTGGCATTGGCATAATGGAGGCACAGGAGGCTACCGTTCATCCATGGTGTTGAATATTGCTGACAAAAAGGGCGTGATCGTTTTATCGAATATCTCCGCCGGGCATTCCCATGCTGGGAATATCGATTCACTGAGTTTTGATCTACTCAAAAGTATGGAAAAAGCAGTGGAGCAATCATCAAATTAAATGGGGCTATCATGTTAAAAATATCTATATCAATAATTATTCTTATGCACGGGCTTATCCACCTGATGGGGTTTGTCAAAGCTTTCAACCTCGCAGAAATTGAAGCGTTGACACTTCCTATCTCCAAAACAGCCGGACTCTTCTGGTTGCTCACTTGTTTACTGATGCTGGGAACCGCAAGTGCTTATTGGACCAAGCTTGATTGGTGGCCTATAATAGGCATTGTTGCCATTGTGCTTTCACAAGTACTCATTTTTATGAGCTGGCAAGATGCCAAGTTTGGAACGATAGCCAACGTTATAATCCTAACAGTTATTTTATGGAAATACTTTTCTTGAAATCTCTATTGGTGTAGAATCTAAAAAAAGTTTGTCCGAGACTGTACCCCCACCCGGAATCGAACCAGGATTTGAGGTTTAGGAAACCTCCGTTCTATCCACTTGAACTATGGGGGCAAATTGGCCCGTTATTTATAACGATAAGTAGACTGGCTACTAATATATAAGTTGTGTTTAGAGGGAATCGTAGGTCTCAATATTCAGAATACAGAAGTCATCAGCCCTCCCTCTAAATCTAACTACCGGATTTCTGTATTTTATTACTTTTACTGTAACTTAATATCCGAAAACCAGTACAACCTTCCTTCCGATTCAGAAAATATGTTGTCCATGTCTATAAGTAGTAAAACCGCTTCGTTGCTCCTTCTCCTGCTACTAATTAGCTCATCAGTATACGCCCAAAAAACAATTAACGGCACCATCACTGATATCAAAACTGGTGAAACGCTACCCTCGGCAAATATCCTGATCGAAAATACATATAGGGGTACCATCACCAATAGCAACGGAGAGTTTTCATTGACGATTCCCGATTCTCTTCTTCCCGCCACACTCATTGTCCGCTATATCGGATATGAAACAAAAGAGCTGTCAATTACCCGTAATTCATCATTCAACCAGCATATACCGCTTACTCCATCAGTCACTGAAATGCAGGAAATTGTGGTCACTGATGAAGATCCCGGCATGCGCATCATGCGCGAAGTGATCAAACGCAAACAGCAATGGCGAAAAGAGCTCGAAACCTATACAGCAGAAGCCTACACCCGCCAATCATTATCGAACGACACCGCCATTGTTTCAATTACCGAGTCAGTTTCTGAGGTATTTTGGGATAAACAGCAAGGTCACCGCGAGATACAAAAGTCTAAACGACAAACGGCTAATATAGAAGCAGCAAGTAATTTTGCTGGGGTCAGTTACCTCCCCAACTTTTATGATGATGACATTGAAATTGCTGAGTTCGAGCTGGTGGGCATTACTCACCCTGATGCACTCGATTACTACGATTTTAAACTGCTTGATCAAACATCCATTGATGGCCAGGCAGTGTACAAAATTGAAGTTAATCCAGCCCGTAAGCTGCAACCCCTTTTCAAAGGCACAGCCTACGTGCTGGCCGGGGAATATGCCCTGCTCCAGGTTGACCTTGAACCCAATGACGTCGTTAAATTTCCTGCACCTGTAAAATCATTCAGTACCTCATACCAACAGCAGTTCAATAATTTTGGACAAGATTTTTGGCTGCCTGTGGATGTCCGAATCGGCGGGGATATTAAAATAAAAATTGTGGGACTCGATTTTCCCATGATCAAGTTCAAACAGCTTTCACGCATCACAAATTACGAGATAAATACCACGCTGCCCGACTCTCTCTACGAACATAAAGATCGCTTCAGCGTTGACAGTACGACCGTTCAATCCGATTCGCTGATCACCCAGCAAGTTAATACCGTCCCCTTGTCCTCTGACGAAAAACAAGCCTATATCACGCTCGATAGTACTGCAACACTGGAAAAAGCATTCAAACCCAGTGGTTTTCTGGCCAACATGATTGATGATGAGGACGACGGTAATGATTCTAATTCCGGCCCCTTTTCCTTTTTGGATAATATCCCCGGCAGCATCAAACCCGATGCACGTTATAATCGTGTAGATCAAGCTTTTGTTGGATTACGCTATAACGTTGATCCAGCTGAAGAGTTGGAATTAAGAACCAACGTTGGATATAGTACTGGATACAACGACTGGAATTACGGTGGAGGACTTTCATTACAGTGGCTCAAAAATGACTTTATTTCTTCGTCTATCAGCGGAGATTATTATTCTGGGACAAAAACTCGTTTCCAATCACCAATTTACAATACATATTACACTATCATTCCCAACCTGATGGGACACCAAGGATATTTTGATTACTACAAATCCCAAGGTTACCGTTTATTTTCGACGTGGGAACTACCCGAAAAGCTTTCTGCAGAAATGGGATTCAACCGCCAAGAACATAACTCCTTATCAACCAACACCGCTTATGATGTACTGGGCATCTCAGATAATTTTCGGATAAATCCCCAGATTCCAGAAGGTACTCTCCAATCGATAGATTTGATAACTGGCTATAATCTGGATGAAGGCTACAACTTTGGTGTGACCGGACAGAAAAAAATACGGCTCAAAATCGAACACACATCCGATGCAATAGGAAGTGACTTTAACTTTACCAAGTATGCCGGACTTATTTCCTGGTCTTTCCCTACGTTCTATCAACGTAGATTCTTATCCAATACCCTCGATATCAACCTCAAAGCAGGAACCCATAGCGGAACACTCCCTCCACAAAAATGGGGTATCATTGATGGGACTATTGGTTCTACTGCGCCTTTTGGAGTGATGAAAACCCTTCGCAATCGCCCCTACGAAGGCGATCAATATATTTCCTTTTCGGCAGAACATAACTTTAGAACAATTCCCTTTGAAGTTTTAGGAATACAACCACTTGTAAATCGAGATATCGGATTTATTGTTTTTGGCGGGATGGCGAAAACCTGGATCCAATCACCAAATCGTTTTACCAACAGCATCTATCAACCTTATACCACCCCGAAAATTCACTGGGAGATCGGGGCTTCACTAAATGGAATATTGGATGTATTCCGTATTGATCTCGCTACCAGATTAGATCAGCCGGCTATTATGTTGAATATTAGTATAGCAAGATTGTTCTGACACCCTATATTCCAAAAATCGCTACATAAACATTCCACCTTAGCCTATTTTTTTATATACTTGGATTCATTCTAAATAACGAAATATTTTTTGTCATGAATCATACGCTTGGTGCCGTTCAGAAATTATCCTCAATTGTCATATTGGCCTTTTGCACCTTTTTCTTCATTCAGTGCTCGTCTCCCGACTCTGAAACTAATGCCTCCGAACCTTCACAAGAGATTCAAAAAGCGAAAGACGATGTACCTGAACTTGCTGATGCCATGGGGCAACTACAACGATATTTGCACAAATATTCGTTAGCCGTTGAAGCAGAAAACCATGAATTAGCTACGTTCTACTTTCATGAAGTCCGAGCCGCTGCAGATGGAATTAAGGAAAATATTCCTGGATACGAAGGTTATGATATTAAACGATTTATGAATCTAATATTCGAACCCACGGTAGAACCTGTTGAAACAGCATTAGCCAATAGAAACTGGGAAGAGGTTCGGGCAAAAACTATTAATTTAGTTGATGCCTGTAATGCTTGTCATAACGCAACATCGCACGGTTTTGTCAAAGTCACCCCGGGATTTGACAATAATCCCTTTAATCAGGATTTCTCCGGCTCCAACTAACTGATTTTTACTTCTTTAAAAGAAATAAAGGCCTGATCATATTCTGATCAGGCTTTTGTTAATTGAACTATTTCTTCATTGGACTCTTCCCTCTCGTTATCACTCCAATAGTTACCGCAAACAGGGCCGAGCCAAAAATCGACCAAATGATAGGAAACGTTTCCCCATTTACTTCAACTGGGATTAGATAGGGAAGCCCCATTTCTGTTGCCAACCATTTTCCTATTAATGCACCAATAAATCCAACGACAGTCGTAATTAAACAACCGCCCAGGGAATATCCTGCAATACTTTGTCCAATAGCACCACAAATGGCAGCGATGATAAGCAATAGCAGAAAACTCATATCTAATATTATTTATTTATCAGCTTCGTCTAATATAACCGCCGATTCAAGTGGCTTAATAACCACAGCATCATTAGGCTCAAAAAGCACCCGATTATCGGTATGTACTAAGTATTTTTCATCCCCAAGTTGTACATGATAGGTAATATCATGCCCCTTAAACTCACGTCCCAATACTGTGCCTACATCTTCCGGCTTTTGATCGGTGGGTTTTTCAAGAGTTAGGTGCTCTGGCCGAATAGAACACAGCACACGTCCACAGGCATTACAATTTAAGTTCATAGGACCAAGCTTTGTCGCTACTTGTGAGCCGCCAGTTGCATCAGCCTGAAATATATTAGTCCGCCCTAAAAACTGAGCCACAAATTTTGTTCTGGGATTATAATAGACCTCTTCAGGCGTTCCTACCTGCTCTATTTTGCCTTCATTCATTACTGCTATTCGATCAGCAAATGAAAGGGCTTCTTCCTGATCGTGTGTTACCAAAAGAGCACTCATGCCTGCTTTTTTAAGTACCTCACGTACTTCTTTACGCATCGTATCGCGCAGCATTGCATCGAGATTAGAAAATGGCTCGTCGAGCAAAACCAACTTAGGTTTTGGAGCTATAGCCCTTGCAAGAGCAACCCGCTGCTGTTGACCTCCCGATAACTCACTTGGATTGCGATCTTTATAATCTCCCATCCCAGTCCTGCAAAGCACCTCCTCAGCATATACCGATCGCTTATGCTTGGGAATTTCCGTAAGTCCAAAGGCCACATTTTCAATTACCGACAAGTGCGGAAATAGAGCGTAGTCCTGAAACACAAACCCAATGCCCCGATCCTGTGGGGCTACATGATCTTGCGGAGACTCTAAGAGCTTCCCATCGAGGCGCACCTCTCCTTGGTCAGCCCGTTCAAATCCTGAGATAAGTCGCAGGCACGTGGTTTTGCCACAACCGCTTGGTCCTAACAACGCAAAGATCTCGTGCTCCTTAACTTCGAACCCAAGGTTATCAACAACCGGACCGGTATCATCGAACGACTTTGTTAGATTTTTTACCGTTAATAAATCATTCATTATGTCTTCAACTCCTTAGAAAATAAAAACCCTACAAACAGGGATGAAAATAACAAAATTACCAATGCAAAGGGAGCAGCTTCAGCAAACATTGCCTCTCCCGTATATGACCACACGTTTAGCGCCAGAGTATCAAATCCAATGGGTGATAATAAGAACGTTATGGATAATTCTTTCATTGCAGATAAAAAAACCAAAGATGCTGATGCAATAATTCCACCTCGCAAAAGGGGGAATGTAACTTTAAAAAATGACTTTATAGATGAATACCCCAACGACTGGGCGGCTTCTTCAAGCTGTTCTGGGGCCTGATACAATGCACTCCGTACTGGACCAATGCCTTCTGCCAAAAAGTGCAGGGAGTAAGCGATAACTAATAGTGCAAGTGATTGATATAATACGGTAGACACTTGCAGAGAGAAAAAGACAAAAGCCAAAGCAAAAGCAAGTGGCGGCGTAGCATATCCCAGATAAGCAACTCGCTCGATGGGACTACTTAATTTTGATTTATACCTAACACCAATATAGGCAAGTGGTAACGCAAGCCCGGTTGTAAGCACCGCTGCCGGGGCTGACGCTTTTACAGAGTTAAAAAAAGCATCAAAAAGATTACCTGCCACAGCTGTAAAAGCTGTTTGATTAAGCCAAAATACAATGGAAGACACCGGTAGAACTACGGCGACCAAAAAGATGACACCCACAAAAAGGTAGGCAGGTATAGCCCAAGGACCTAAATCAAGGTAACTTTTCGCTTTGGATACTCCCCGTCCCAACCGGTGATAAATAGCCTTTTTAAGCATCTTATATTCCAAGACAAGAGCACCTGTTGTAAGGGCCAATAACATCAGCGCCAACCAAGCAGCGTAAATACGGTCGTAAGCAGCAATATACTGCAAATAAAGTGCATAACTGAAGGTCTCGAATCGCATCAGCGATACCGTACCAAAATCACCGATGACATGTAAGCTTACCAAAAGCGATCCTGCTAATAATGCAGGACGAAGCTGTGGTAAAATCACCTTAAAAAAAGTAGATTTTGCATCATGACCTAATGACCGCGAGACTTCTTCAATCGATCGATCCATACCAATAAGCGCCGTCCGTAAATTCAAATATAGATACGGAAATGTACATAGTGATAAGACCAGCAAGGATCCTCCGAAGCCGTTAATACGAGGCAGAACCCACCCGAACCAAGCCTGAAATGTCCCATTATAGCCTCCCATCCCCAAAATAGCATATGCCATTACATAACCGGGAATAGCTAAGGGTAATACTCCTAATAACGTGATAAATCGACGAGCTTTAATCTTAACTCGGACTGATAAATAAGCCAGCGGCAAGGCAATTAAGATATCCAGTAATAATACACCGAATGTTAATAACAGGGTATTACCAAGCAAACGCAGATTCCGCATCCTGAAAACAACATTATTGAGCATTTCCGGGGATGCGTCAAAGGCCCTGATTAATAGATAAACCAATGGTAACAATACTCCAGCTGCAATAATACCTGCAACCCCAAGGAGATACCATGGCGGCGACTTACTATTTATGTTTGTGCCTATAATAGCGCTTATCCTTCGCTGAGACGTGAAAAATTTAGATCAAATCTAAATAGAATACCTCTTGATAGCAACCCTTAAGAAGTAATAATTACTTTTATAGTCTTCTTAAAATTACAGCAAATTCGTCGATAAATCTTTTTAGGTAAATCGTTTTGTACCAACCCTATTTTTGAGTAAAATTATAACTGTACAAATCAAAACAATTCACTCCAATTCATTAATTACTAAAGACTTATGAAACGAATAGTCATTTTTCTTATAACGTCGGCAATTGCAATCAGTATGTTGCAAGCATGCGGGCCCAGTGAAGAAGAGATTGAACGACGCGAACAAGCTCGTCAAGACTCGCTGGAACGTGTGGAACAACAACGTCTTGAAAAACAACGCCAAGACAGCATTGAACAAGCGCGTCAAGATAGTATAGAAGCAGCTAAAAGAGAGCGTGAACGCAATCGAATTGAATACGATAGCAATGGTAAATTTGCTGTACAAGTTGAAGCATGGCGTTCAGAAGTAAAAGCTGAACAACAAGTACAAAAATGGGCAGACAGAGGTTACGAAAATGCCTATGTCGTAAAAATGGGTAATGAGGAAACTGGTGATGTATGGTTCCGTGTTCGACTGGGCCGCGTGGCTACTGAAGCGATGGCTGAAAAACTACAGGATAAATTAATGCGCAACTATAATGAAAAATCGTGGGTTTCGCTTCTCAAAGAAGAAACGGGCAGTAAATCTGAAGAGATGAGCGAAGAATAACTTCTGTTACAATCTTTGTATAAGCACCGTGGTTAACTCTGCGGTGCTTTTTTATTTACTCAGATTCATTATCCCAAGGAATAGAATCTCGGATGGAATACTTTCCCTCACATATACCTTCTGACCTTGCTAAGCTTGATAATTTCATAGCTAATCAAGAATCGCAATACAACCTGAAGAAGGGCACAAATGCTCAAATTATCTGGCAAAATTCAACCCGTCGGGTAACTGACAAAGCTATTGTTTATCTACATGGCTTTCGTGCCTCTCACCCTGAAGGCCATCCCGTACATAAAACCATTGCTCGGGAATTTGGTTACAATCTCTTTTTAAGTCGTACAAAAGAGCATGGCATTAACAGCGATTATCCACTGCTACATCTCACCGAAAAAAAGATGCTGGAGTCAGCTAAATTTGCGCTTGAAGTAGGCAGGCGATTAGGTAATAAGGTTATTTTGATGGGTACTTCTACAGGGGCTTCGCTAGCTCTTTATTTGGCTTCAAAAGCTAAATATCAACAACACATCTCTTCGCTGGTATTATATTCTCCACTTATAGACTTCCATGGCATATCCTCAGGATTGCTCACAAATCGGTGGTCTCGAAAGTTATTAAGTATAGTTCCCGGCAAAAAGTATCTTATAAAGTCAAAAAAGTCGACCTATGCAGAGGATAAAATCTGGAATAAGGAGTATGCTTTAGCTGGTGCTTTGCAATTAGGAGCATTCGTACAACATCATATGACACCCTCCCTTTTCCGCAAGGTAACCCACCCTGTTTTTGTGGGTTATTATTATAAGAATATAGATGAACAGGATACCGTCATCTCGGTGAATGCCATAAAGAAAATGGTTGATTTTTTGGGTACGCGCACAAATAAACTGACTATATCAAACTTTCCTGATGCCAAAAACCACGTAATCTGTAGTAGCCTGCTTTCAAAAAGCGTAGATAGTGTTATCGATAACACCCGAAAATTTCTCAAACGTATTGACTCCCATACACATAGCTAATAACACTATAAAAGACCTATTATAACCCCCAGGATTATTACAGAAAAGCAAAAAATTTGTAGAAAAACCCGAAATTAACGTATATTGAAATGCGCTCAAGTAGCGTCTCTCTTGATGAATAGTCAGGGCCTCACGACTGATACTCGTGAGGCCTTATTTATTTGAATCTTTTTTTCCCTCCCCTCGTATCCTCATTGTATTAATACTATTATCATACACCGGCATTGGGCATCCCGAATAAATTTAATCCTTTACTCATTTTTGCGTACCATGTTCGTAAATTTTTTTATGTTTAGGCGTTCATTCCATTCGGGAATAGTTTTCTAATAACAAATCCGCAGCAATGAAAAACTTTAAAATCAATCACAAAGAAGTTCAGACGTATGATGTTTTGGAACTTTTTGGTGAACTGGATGCCCACACCGCATCACAGTTAGAAGACTCGCTGAAAAAGCTAATTGACCAAGATAAACATCACATCATCGTAAACTGCGAGGAGTTGGATTACATTGCAAGTGCCGGCCTGGGAGTGTTTATGGCATACATTGAGGATGTACGATCACTTGGCGGCGATATCAAATTGACGAATATGAACCCAAAGGTTTACAACGTGTTCGATCTTCTTGGCTTTCCCTCGCTGTACGACATTTTAGACAACGAGAAAAAAGCTATCGAACAGTTCGAAAACGACGAAGCTTAATCTCAAGAACCTTGGCAAAATCAACCACTACATATAGTATTTCTGTACAAGCTTCTACCGAGCACCTGGCAGAAGTACGTGATTTTGTGGCAAAGTATGCCAAAGAGTTTGGTTTTGGCAAACAACAGGTAGCAGATATTCGTCTTGCTGTAGATGAAGCCTATACTAATATTATCAAACATGCCTATAAACACGATGATAAAAAAACGGTGGATATCGAATTAGGTTATAACAGTAACAAGTTTTGGGTTTCTCTGCTTGACACTGGCGATGCTTTTGACCCAAGCGACTACTCCAAACCCGATGTTCGTCAAAAAATTAAAGAAAAAAAACGGGGCGGGGTCGGTGTTTACCTAATTAGAAAACTTATGGACGATGTAGAATACAATAAACAGGGGGCCGTCAACGAAATTCGGATGACCAAAAACAAGTAATACTTTGAACAGTTCTTCTAATAAACACGACGAGGAGCATTCCCGTTTTGAATTAAAAACACTGCTTGAGACCTCCCGCCTGCTCATTGAGTCTCAAGATATGGATTTTGTACTCAACAACCTCCTACTCATCACCATGGGCAAGTTGATGGTAAGCCGAGGGATGATTCTGCTCTATCACCCGGGCAGTGACAATTATATCATTACAAAATCGAAAGGACGCCAATGTCCACCAGAAGGAGAAACCATCTCATTTGATTGGGATGAAAAGGTTAAAAAACAGTCGGTTATTCAATGTGGTGTAGATGATTTTGAAATGCCCGACCTTATTGAAGATGATAAGCATTGCACCTTTTTTAATCTCCAAACCAGTAACGATCACATTGGTTTCTTATGCCTGGGATCAAAGGGCAATAAAAACCCGCTCCAACAGCGCGAAGTTGACTTTGTTGAAAGCCTGAGCATTATATCATCCGTTGCTATTGCCAACTCAAGGATGTTTACCGAGCTGCGACGCATTAACCGAATGCTCGATCGTAAGGTATATGAATTAAATACCCTGTTCGACCTAAGCAAAGATTTTAATATTCTTGTTGATCGTAGCGAAATTATTCGCATATTCAAATTTGCGATGCTCGGACAAATGCTAATCCGCAAGTTCTTTTTTGTTCTCGAAGTTGATGGCAAACGCAAAATGATGACCACCAGTGGCATCAGTGGAAATCTTTCTGATAACGAATTAGAACAACTTTTTTCACTGGATGACGATCTTGTTGAGGTAGATGAACAACTAAAAAATGATATTCCCTTTTTAGCTAACAATGACATAAAAGCCGTTATCGGCCTTCAATTTCAAAGTGAACGCGTAGCCATCGTAGGGGTAGGTAAACGGGCTAACGAGGAGGAATACAGCAGCTCTGACTATAACTTTTTACAATCGCTTGGAAACCTTGCCGTCCTCTCAATCCAAAAAACATATCTGTTGGAAGAGCGGATTGAAAAAGAACGGATGGAAGAAGAACTCAATATCGCCAAAAGTATTCAAAAGGGCTTGTTGCCAGATCCTATTCCCACGTGTGATAATCTTGATATTTCAGCCACAAATATTTCATCGTACCAAGTAGGAGGTGACTATTTCGATATTTTAGAAGCGCCCGAAAACCGTCTTCTATTTGCTATCGGAGATGTCACTGGAAAGGGCATGCCAGCCGCACTTCTCATGGCAAACCTTCAGGCGATGTTACATGTTCTATTGCCTGTCGATATTCCCCTTGCAGATGCTACTGGACGTATCAACGATATCATTTATCAAAATACACCAAGCGACAAATTTATAACATTCTTCTGGGGCATCTTTCATCCGAAAACAAATGAATTTCGTTTTGTAAATGCCGGACACAACCCTCCTATTCTGCTTCGGTCGGATTCGGAAGAAGTTAAAGAACTCACTGAAGGCGGGCTTATTTTAGGAGCTATGACAACGATGACGCCCTACGAAGAGCAAGTATTATCGCTCAAAAGCAATGATATCTTAGTGCTTTACACGGATGGAGTTACGGAAGCCAAAAATGAGAGCGAAACAGAAGAATATGGCGAAGAGCGGTTATTTGAATGCATTAAACAACACCGGGAAAAACCATCAAAACAAATTCAAGAAGCAATAATTAAGGATATTCGATCCTATTCAAAGGATATACAAGCAGATGATGTGACCATCATCGTCATCAAAGTTAATTAAAGAGTCCCATAACTCCCGGCCCTGTTCCCGAATTATTGCGCTCGGCCATCGTCAGTACACTTTCATAAGTTTTATACCTATTCGTTATCTCTTTAACATAACGAACTGTTTCAATTCCCCTACAGAATCCATAACGAGCATCTTTGTAATACTTTCGCTGCATAAGTTTAAGCAGGGCATCTTCAACATTTTCCCACTCGTTGGGATCTTTATTGTGATCAATAGCCAGTCGACGAGCATCCGCAATATGTCCTGGACCAGCATTATATGCCGCTAAGGCAAAAGCCCATTTATTGGTACTGTCCATATAAGCATAATGCTCGAGATGGTCTTTTATAATGCGCACCCCCTCTTTGATATTTGTACGCACATCGAAAAGTTCTTCTTCATTACTAACCTCCGAAAATCGAGGCATCACCTGCATTAACCCTACAGCACCAGCCCAACTTTTGGAATTGGGATTAAATTTAGTTTCCTGCGCTGCTATAGACGCTACTAACAACCAATCAACCCCTACCGAGTCGGCGACCTCTTTAATGAGATCATCATACGGAGAAATAACTCCTGAGCCCCGACTGGAGGCATCCGGGTTATAATACTCGGCAATTTGCTGTCCCGATTCGAAATAGCGTTTACGCAACACGTTTAAAAAGGTAGAGCGTTTGGGCTCTTCCCCAGCATTCCCAAACCGAAAATGCTTATATAAAAAGCGATTTAATTCTGTTTCCAAATCTGAAGCATTGTTACGAATAGCCCACGCAATAGTATCACTCTGAGCAATAGTTGGTCCTTTAACAAGCCCTTGCATATACTTATTAGAGGCATTAAAAATATTATCATCTGCCACTGTAGCTAAATACTCATTCTTAGATACATCAAACAAAAGTGATTCAGTATCCTTTGTATTGGCCACTTCGTTCGTTTCCAACGAAATACCCTGATCTCGCAAATTTTGCAGCCGGTAAAAATAGGAACTATTTCGACGAACGGTGATCGGTATTTTTCGCTCTACTACCTCATCAATAGTTTGAGGAGGGTTCCCAAGCCCTTCCGAAAACACCAACACCTGGTCTACCAAATTATAAGGACGGGTAAAATTGACATACTGCTTTCGTTCTTGTGTCGCAGCATAGTTTGCCGCAATAAGATCCCCTTTGCCACTATTTAACAAATCATAGGGATTTTCATTTGGCCCCACGACCACTACTTCCAAAGCCAAGTCGTGCTCTTTAGCAAACTTTCGTACAAGTTCATATTCAAATCCCCATTCCAACCCTTGGTGCAAAAAGTAGGTATTCGAACTATACCGGGTGATCATACGCAGAGTTCCCTCCTGCTTAATCTGGGGATAGTCCCGATCTATCGGTTCTGTTACCGTTACATTTAGCCCCTTTCCCGAATTTGTATCAATATACTGATCTACATCATTTGTATTAATACAACTTGTACTCAGCAGGAGCACAGAAAAAGCTCCAACGACCGTGTTACGGATGTTTGATGAAATTTGTGTTTTGCCTTGCATAAATACATCAATTGGTTAACGCCAGATGAATCGAATATGCAAACTACTTTACCAACGTAATTATTATTTACTCTAAAATACCCAAATTTCATGGGAATTCGGTCATTTCAAAGATTTTCTAATATTCATTAACCAATCTTTAATAAACCAACATACCTTCCATCAAACAGCCTTAGATGCAAAAACGTTTACTATATTTGGGCACGTAACGCTACCCGAATATTTCTACCTGGTGCACTAATACCTGATGAATACGGTCGATAGTGCTTATCAAAAATATTTTCGATCCCAATATTTATCTTCGTCTCCTCTGTAATCTGATAAGAAGTCCTGATATTTAAGGTTGCCCATCCGAGCGTACCTTCTGAAGTATACAAATGCGTTTTACTCCGTTCTGACGGAGAAAAATCTGAAATAGGCTTTTCAGCATTAAACTCAGAAAATACCTCTACCATTATCGGATTATGTTCATACGTTAGAGAAGTCGTTCCAAAAAATGGTGCTACATGTCGCAACGGCTTATCATTCGACTTATCTCTGCCCTCGGTATATGTACCCTGAGCACTGAATGAAAGCCCCTTCCCTATTTGTGTTGAAAACTTTGCTTTGACGCCATAGATATATGCCTTTCCTGCATTTACAACCGCTTCTACATTACTCATTGTACCATCATATACAATTGAATCCTGACCAAAGGAATCCCCGAAATCGCGCCGCACCATAGCGTCTCTTAACCAGGTATAAAAACCATTGACTTCAAATTTTGCTGCATCTCCGAACCCCTTGATGACCGCCAGGTCTACGTTATAGGTATATTCCGAATTTAGGTCAGGGTTCGGAACAATGACTGTTCCGGGCTCAGAGTCAAAAACTTTGGCCACATCATCTACATTGGGAGCCCGAAAGCCGGTAGATCCATTGAGGTTAAATTGCAGCTGGTCGGCCGGTCGATAGGTAAACCCTACATTTCCACTCAAGGCTCCGGTATTCAATGAAATTTCCCTAAAATCAAAGTCGTAAAACTGATCACTGAGTTGCGCATTCAACAAAATATGACTATACCGCGATCCGATTACTGCAGTAAGATCAGATGTAAGTTCCTGCTCATATTTCGCGTACGCAGCCAGTTGCGTAAAATGACTTCCACCACCAGGATAACGAGTAGCTACTGGAACCTGACGGCCGGTAGCAATATTCGTAGACTTTGCTTCTGATCCCACATGGTTGTAGATCCCCTCAATGCCGTAATACAACTCTTTCTGCTCGTCAATATGTTTATCAAAATCGAGCTGACCAATATAAACGTTTACATTCTCTTCGCGATTTCGGAGCCAGTCATCCTGGAAATCTCGATCATTGCGACTCTCCTGGAACCATTGATGAGAGAATGTAGCCGTAATATTATCATAGATGTCTGTTGAACCAAAATAGTCGACACGCAGCGTGCTATTCATCCAAATCTGTGGACCATAATACCATTCGGCATTTACTAACGGCCCCGTATCACCATTTTCGCGTTCTATCAGCCGATCATACCGTGGAATATCTGTAGTGCTGCCAAAATGAAACCCATATTCAACATCCCAGTTCGGAGTGGGTTTATAGCGGATTTTCTGCATCAGGTTTAATTGCTCATATCCTGAAAATCGTTGCACAGTTACATCTTTGTTGGGTACTACAGCATCAAAACCACCGCGGCGAACCACATACTCCTCTCGTTTACCGAAATTGGGAAACTCATCATAAAAGTCACTGCCCGACCTCAGATCATCAAAATTACTATAGGTAATGCTGGTTGTACTGCCCCACTTTTCAAACCCAAAAGAAGCATCGGCGTGAATAGTGCGCTCATTATTGGCCGAACCATATCTCGTTAACGCATTAAAATTAGTAACTGTAGTGCTATCGAACGATAACTCCGGCGAAATAGTCTGAAAATCCATCACCCCGCCCAGTGCATCACTACCATAAATAACAGCCCCCGGACCAAATAGCACCTCCGTCGTTTCAATGGCATTGGGATCAATGGAAATAACATTCTGTAAATTTCCGCTTCGAAAAATGGCATTATTCATTCTGACACCGTCTACAGCCAATAACACTGAATTGGCAGCAAATCCGCGAATCATGGGACTTCCTCCCCCCATCTGACTTTTCTGCACAAACACTTCTCCCGAATGTTTTAGAAGATCTGCCGATGTCTGCGGATTTGTTAACGTAATTTCTTCTTGAGTGATCTGGGTAATGGGTTGTGGAATTTTTGAACGATCCTCGGCCCTTTTACTTGCTGATACATATACATTATCCATCAATACCGATTTACCTTTTAAAGCAACCAAGAAATTCTTCTGCGCTACCTCTGCAAGTGACAAGGACAATGGTTGATACGAGGGGTGCTGAAAGTTAAGCGTATCATTGACTGAAAACTTCTCAACAGATGCCTCTCCATCATGATTGGTAGCAACCATTTTATTACGCCCATTATTGTAAATATATACGTTTATAATAGGCTGTTCAGAACTTCCTGAAACCACCTTAACCGTTTGGCCAATAACCTCTGCACTAATAAATAATAAGATTACTACAAGTAGACCAAGAAACTTCCTCATTATATAATGATAGCTTTGCAATTAATTTTGATGAGTATACTGATAAGATTAGGAAAGATAAATACTATAATCATGCGATAAGGTTGGGGCAACCAGAAACATCAAGCTGATCTTCTCCAAGTCAATCCCACCCCGGCTAAAATGATCACCATCGCCAGTATCGAAGCAACTGGGGGTAACTCTGCAAACAAGAAAAAAGCCAACACCGATGCTAACAATGGTTCGACTAAAATGAGTGTAGAAAGTAGTGTAGGCGATACATATTTGACTGCGTAATTCATAGACCCATGCCCTAAAATTTGTGGTCCAAAGGCCAAACCGACTCCCGCCCAAACACCAATGGTTGAAATATCGAACAAATTCTTACCCATCACTACGGCGATAAGAACACAGGCCACCGCTGCATAAAAATAAACGGGAAACACATAATCAATCCACTCACGTTTTTTGCGGATTTTTTGTCCAATAAGTAAATAGACAACAAAGATAATAGCAGCCGTAAGGGCCAGGAAGTTTCCAAAAAGTGGATCAGAAAAATCTTGTTCTATCTGACTGTCCGATATTCCAAGCAGTACCGATCCCGCAAATGCCAGAAACACGCCAATCCAGGTCGTTGTAGCAAAGTTGCGCTTAAACCACAGCCGCTCTACCAAGATCATGATGATGGGATGAATAGTAACCAGCACCGAAGCCGACGCTACCGACGTATAATAAAGCGACGAAATCCAGAAGGTAAAATGAAGCCCCAAGCAAATGCCGGAAAGAGCAATCCACAGCCGTTCTTCTCCCTTGCCCGATCGTGCGGTTGAGTCACGCATCCACAGCCAAAACGGAAACAACATGAGCGCAGCAAATACCGTACGATACACCACCAATACCAATGGAGACGTATCGGAGGCATATCGAACCAAAATGGGCGCGAATCCAAAAGCCGTTAGTCCGGCAAGTAGTGCTGCCAGTACTTTTACTTTTGGATATTCTTCAGCCATAAAAGAAGCTATATTTCTAATTTAAAAAGGAGTTACCGGATACGATCCATTGACTTTACCAACTCGATATCATCCTTAATTTTTTTTCGGGCATATAGCTGAGCAACAAGAGCCAAAGCCAATAATCCCAAACCGATGGTTTCATCCCAGAGATAAGTTCCAAAACCGCCAAGAGAGATATAAATTCCAAGAGCTATCCCGATTACTATCACCTGTACAGCAAGCAGTATTGAAACCCACTTAACGTGGTTTTCTCTATTTTTATAGAGAAATATAGTGCCTAACGATCCCAGTGAAGCGATTGTTAAAATGATGGCAAAGCTCAGGCCCAACCACTGCTGGGGATCTTGCATGGCATGACTGTAGAGAGCGTTAAAAAATACGCTTCCGTTCAATAGAAAGGCTAAAAAAAGAAGTACTGATTGAATCCGTTGTATCACGAGTCGGTCTAAACTTTTGTTCTACTTAATTTGATAACAAAGATACTATTTTTTACTGAGTTGGTCATCCCCAAAAGAAAAAGGCCCGAACGGTCAAGTTCGAGCCTTTATCAGGGATTGTGTGGTGTTATGTTAGGGTAGTAAAGCTTTTATTTTTCGTTTGGTCTGTACGCCAATGTAGTACATCGAAGGCACCAAGAAGAGGGTCAAAAATGTCGCAAACCCGAGACCGAAAATAATAGTCCACGCCAGCGAACCCCAGAAATCGGCGTTATCACCGCCGAAATATATATTGGGATCAAAGCTGGCAAACAACCCATAGAAGTCAATGTTAACTCCCATTGCCAGCGGTATTAATCCTAATATCGTAGAAGCTGCTGTCAGAATAACCGGATTCAAACGCACCCGTCCCCCTTCAATAACAGCCTCGCGGAGACTTTTTCCTTCGTTTCGCAAAATATCAGTATAGTCAATCAGAATAATACCGTTCTTCACTACAATACCTGCAACGGCAATAATTCCCATACCAGTCATTACTACCGACACATCCAGCCCAAAAGTGGCAAAACCGATAAAGACTCCAATCAAACTAAAGACGACCTGAGACATGATAATAACCGGCTTGCCGATAGAGTTAAACTGTGCGACAAGTATTAAGAAGATAAGTGCTACTGCAGCAAATAACGCAATGGATAAAAAGTTGGCCGCCTCAGCCTGATCTTCTTGCTGGCCGGTCAGAGAGACCGAATATCCTTCAGGTACGTCAAAATCCTGCAGGGCTTCGCGAATCTGAGCATTAATCTCATTGGCGTTATATCCCTCAAGTACATTAGAGGATACCGTAACCACCCGATTTAAATCGATACGATTAATCGATCCCACATTACTAACATACTCTGCATCTGCTACCGCAGAAATTGGAATCATTCCTCCTGATGGGGTAGGAATCCTAAGGTTCATCAAATCTGTAATGTTTGAGCGATACTCTTCTTGCAGGCGCAATCGAATATCGTACTCCTCATCTTGATCGCGATACGTTGATATCGGCTGTCCCAGCAATGCCGTATTGAGCTCCATCCCCAATTGTGCATTACTCAATCCATAGCTATTGGCTTTAACCTCATCAATATCTACAATGATTTCGGGATTATTATTTTGCAAATCTGAACGCAACTGCTCAATACCGCCAATATTTTGCGATTCAATATAATTCGTTACTCGCTCTGATATTTGGATTAGCTGATCAAATTCATCTCCCGTTATTTCAATATTGATTGGCTTACCGGATGGCGGTCCCTGCTGCTCTTGCTCTACCGTAACCTGGGCACTTGGAATGCCTTTAACATTCTCTCGGATTTTGTCCATTAAAGCCTGTGTAGAAACGCCATCGCGATATTGATAATCTACAAATGATATTGCAATTCGACTCCTGTTGGGGCTGGGCGTTTGATCAATAGAATTCGGAGGAGCAGCTCCAACAGCTACATTGGTAATAATTGATTTTACTACGGGATTATCACGACCAAGCACATCGTAAACACGCTCTTCAAGCTTTTTGGTCACATCGTTGGTTACCTCCAGATCGGTGCCGGTAGGCATCTCATTATACACATACACCGAATTAGGTTCACTTTCAGCAAAAAATACCACCTTCGGCGACCGGATAACCAGTAGTACAACACTTCCGATTAAAAACAAAATCGTGGCTCCCAGAGTATACCAAGGACGACGTCCTTCTAAAATCCACGCAATAAGTCCTTTGTAATTATCTTGAATCCGGGGCAGTACCGACTGATTAAACTTGACAATCATCGGACTTAACACAAATCGCTCTAAAAGATACAGCCCATACAAAAAGATTAGCAGATTCGCCGCGAATGGAATTCCAGCGAGATAAAATATGCCAGCAAGTGCACCAAAAACACCACCGGCAATCCAGACTCCCTTGTTATCTTTATGCCCTGCATCTTCAAGGGTCTTCCCATCGGTATCATCCATAAACGAAACAGCGAAAACGGGATTCATAAACAAAGCCACAACCAGCGAGGCGGTCAGTGTTAAAATAATCGTAATTGGCAGATACACCATAAAACGTCCCATAATACCCGTCCAAAAAAGCAGTGGAACAAAAGGTGCTATGGTAGTAAGCGTTCCGGTAATCACCGGCAACGCAATTTCTCCTGCCGCGCGCTTGGCCGCTTCAATCTTGTCGTACTCGGTAGTGGTAATATACCGGTAGATATTTTCAACGATTACAATGGCATTGTCAACAACGATACCAAGTCCAAGGATGAGTGCAAAAAGTACTACGATATTGATGCTGTATCCCTCCATCGCGGGCATGACCGCAAAAGCAATCAGCGATGAAAGCGGAATAGCTAATCCTACAAAAATAGCGTTCTGGACCCCCATAATGAACATGAGCACCAGCACAACGAAGAAGAATCCAAGGATAACCGTATTAAACAAGTTGGCTACACTATCGCGGGTATCCTGGGAGCGATCTCCGGTATACGTAATATTCAATCCATCCGGAAGTTGCGCCTCTTTAAGTTCATCTACTGTTTCGACGGTAAGCTCTGACATTTCAATGAGATTGGCTCCACCCTGCTTTTTTACATTGAGGGTGATCACATCCTCACCATTGAGACGCGCATAACTTTCGCGATCAGCAAATCCATTGCGGATTTCAGCCACATCTTTCAGATAAACCTGTCGGCCCGAATTGTTGGTAATCAGCAAATTCCTTAAGTCGTCAGCGCTGGTAACCTCACCGTCAACCCGAACAGCCCGCTCCATGCGTCCAACATCAAGCCCTCCGGCCGAGATCGTTACATTTGTATTTGAAACCGCTTGGCGTACTTGCTGAAATGTGACACCGGCAGCAAGCATTTTCGGCAGATCCATATTGATCTCGATCTCGGGCTCTAATGCCCCCACAATTTCCGCCTCATTAATACCCGAAAGGCTTTCCACTTTATCTTGAATCTGATCAGCAAAACGCTTCAGCTGTACCAGATCGTAATTTCCAGACAAGTTAATGTTGAGGATCGGCTGGTCATCCAGGTTGATATCAGTAACTTCGGGATCTTCAGTAAGACTCGTAGGCAGATCGCCCCGGGCCTTTTCAACCGCATCATTCACCTCTTGCTGGGCCACCAGCTTATCCTTACTGGTCTCAAACTCAATCGTAATAATTGAGGCCGCCTGCTTTGATACACTGCTTATTTTATCAATGCCATCAATGCTGCGCAGTTCCTGCTCAAGCGGACGTGTAATCAAGTTTTCCACATCGGCCGGTGAAGAACCCGCCTGGATCGTCACGACATTAAAAATAGGGATCTCTACTTCCGGAAACTGCTCTTTGGGAAGCATGATGTACGAAAAGATCCCAATAATGGTCACTAATACCGTCACCAGGTAAACCGTCGTCCGATTATTTATCGCAATACTGGAAGGCTTAAACTCTTTAAAACTCATTATAGAATAATCGTTTTACATTAATTTTCTTGGATAGAAAGCGCGTCGCCATCGTTTAAACCATTGTATCCAACCGTAATAATTTGATCGCCAGCCTGCAGCCCTTGTTCAATAACTATTTCATCCTGATAGCTACTCCCAATCACTACTTTCTTTTGCTTAGCAACCCATCCGGAATCTGATTCCTGCGCTACAAACAAATGGCCGCCTCCATTCGAAGACTGAACAATATCAACCGGAACCGTTAGTGCATTAGCCCGCTGATAATCATTGATTTTAAGCTTGGCCAACATATTCGGGCGTACCATTCCATCGATATTAGGGATGTATACTTCAATACCAAATGTTCTGTTTAGCGGATCAATAACATTCCCGACTACATCGATAGGCTTGGTAATCTGTCGGTCAATACTTGGCAAAGTGATCGTCACACTGTCCGTCGTTTCAACCCGATTGATATAGGATTCTGAAATCTCAGCCGTTACCTTCAGTGCCTCAGCATTCGAAATCTGAAAGGAAGGTCCATTGGGCCCAATATTTTCTCCTTCTTTGATATATACCCGATTAACCGTTCCCCCAATTGTCGCTCGCATCAAGTAATTGTCGTATTGCTCTTGAAGCGTTGCCAGCTGGTTTTCCAGTGACCGAACCTGTGTTTCAATTTCCAAAAGCTGTATTTCTGATCCGATATTATCTTCACGCAGATTCTTTTGCCGCTCATAGCGTGTTTTCGCCAACTCAAGCTGAGATTTAACCTCCTCAATCTGGGTACGCGTAACCTCCCCATCTAATCGGGCAAGCACCGTTCCCTTTTCAACCTGATCGCCGGCCTTTACATTTATTTCTTCGACCGTTGCGGTAACTTTTGGGGTTATCGAAATGGTTTTATCTGATTCTACTGTCCCCTGTATATTCAAATAATGCTTGAAGGTAGAAGGCCGAACCTCCTCAGTAGTTACGGCAACAGCATCATTTTCGGTCTCATTTTCCGTTGCCGGTCCATTTCCACAAGCTGATGCAAAAATCAGCGTGCTAAATGCAAGTACAAATAATTTCTTCATTGTTCGTAGGTTCGTTTATTCGAGTTCAATCTTATTTTTAATAGGTTCTACATCTTCTTCGACGAAAGGCACCTTGCCAACCGCCTGATCGTACTGGGCCTTTGCTGCCAAATAATTAAACACCATCTGGGCATACCCAACTTCGGCCTCACGTAGCTGAAGCTCTGCATCCGTCACTTCTTGTTGTGATCCGAGTCCGGACTGATATCTCTTCAAGGCACGATCATATCCCTCTTGAGCCAAATCCAGCGCCCGCTTACGCGCAGACTCAATCTGAAAAGCTTCTCTTATACTTTCTTCTGCCGATGTGATTTCACTCTCCGCGGTTCGCTTAGCTTGATACTCTTGCAACTGCAGATCCTTCTGTTGAATTTGCGCCTGCTGGATCGCCGCATCGCGTCTGAATCCCTGAAATATTGGTAGCTGCACCCCCACCATAAAGGTTTGTGACCGGGCTCGCTGCTGTTCTGATCCAAAAAAGACGGGCGTTCCAGACTGGGCAGCCGTCCACTGCATATTATAATTGGCCTGCACGCTGGGTAGATACTTACTCTTTTCAGCCTTTATTCGCTTCTCCTGCAATTGCTGCTGTACATCAAGCACACGCAAGTCTCCACGCATTTCAAAAGCCCTCTGTAATAATGCTGAATCTGACTCTAATGAAAGGGCGGTCATACGATCAACCTTTTTAATGGCCTTATTTTCTATTTCAGATGCATTAGCAGACTGGATGTCATAACCACTCAAATCCCCTTTTACCTCTAAACTCAAGCTTACAGGTAGCCCCATTGCATCCAACAAGTTACGTATGGACTCTTTTTCGGAAAATTTGGCACTTGTTAAGTTGGGTTTAATATTTTCAAGCTGGACTTCGAGCTGCGTTACTGCATATTTATCAACAAGCCCCTGCTCATAACTCTTACGAGTATCATCTAAATTTTCTTGTACACGATCTAATCTGCTCTGCTGCAACCGCACCTGTTCCTTTGCAATTAACACCTGGTAGTAGGCCATCCGCGTTTGCGTTACAATTCCCTGGGCCGTAGCTCGCATTCCTTCTGATTGAGCTGTTTTAAACAAGCCCGAGGTACTAACACCTACAAAAGCCTGTCCATTGAAAATAGTTTGAGAAATGGTAAACCCTCCCTGCCAGTTGTTATCGGTTCCAAATGCCACAGGCACCAACTTATCAGGGTCGCCATTGGGATCAAAAACAACTTCCGGAATAAAGTTAACCGGTACCTCCAGGTTGCGTGTATAGTTTGCCGAAGATGTAATTTCCGGCATTACGTTACTCCATGCTGTGCGTACTTGCTGGTCTGCATCACGTACGGAAAGGAGTGAACGCTTTATTTCGGTATTGTTAGCCAGTGCTATCTGTATAGCCTGATCAAGTGAAATCGCACCGGGATTTTCCTCTATCTCTTCAAAAGCAGTTTGCGTTGAATCTTGCTGCCCCAAAACCGTAGTCGATATGGAGAGTGACAAAATTACTGTTAATCCAATTTTCAAAATATTCGTTGGATGCATAGAAATAATATAGTTACAAAGTATAGTTTTGCGGTTAAATATTGTGCATAACAAGGCATGTCATTACGTGACTTATCTCCCATTGTTACAAACAAAATGAACGACAGTCATTTCTAACCATTTTCAGAATTTTTTAATTCATTTGGAGAAGCCATCCCCTTCACTAATAGGTTCAGAAAGTTTTCGAATATGGTACTCACTCCCACTTCAATTTCATCCAAAAGCTGAGCATGATGACCTCTTCCACTGGCATGAACCATGGCCGTAAGTCCTCTTGTACTGGCAAAAATAATCGTCGCCAACTCTTTAGGCTCATATTGATCATCAACAGAACCGTCCTGCATACCGATCTGCAAAGCACGTATCATAAAGTTCAATGCTTCACGCCTATTTTGATCACATTGTTCTGCATAGGTGCTATCTTCAAGGACTTTTACGTCACTCAGCGACTCATAATACATAAATGCCGTAAAGTAATTGGGATATTCACGAACAAAATCCAAATAGGTTTCGCCCATTTTTCGAATTAGCTCGAGCCCAGTATGGTCATGAGCTCCCGAAAATACTTTGGCGAATTTGCTGTTCAGCAGATCCGACCCGCGTTGGGTAATAGCAATATAAAGTTCCGTTTTATTTTTAAAATACAGATACAATGTACCCTTGCTGAGCTCGGCTTCCTCGGCAATTTCATCCATTGTTGCTTGCTCCAGGCTTTGAGAAAAAATAACCTTTTCCGCAGCATCAAGTATTTGATTCCTTCGACGCTCTTTCTCACGCGCCTTTCGATCCTTTTTACCCATTTGTTCTTATATAAATGACTGTTAGTCAGAAAGTGACCAAAGTTAAGGGTAACTATTAGAAAATCCAACACTTGATATTAAAATATTCCCATTCCCACATTAATAATTGTAATACTCCAAGACACTTTGCCAATTATCCCCTACCTTTATGGTTTAATTTTCTTTTCTAATTACATCACTACCATTGAACCTCTCCAAAAAATCTCTTGTAGAATTATCCCTCTTTTTAGTAGCCGTTATTTGGGCACTCAACTTTTCGGTCGTTAAGTACTCACTGGCAGAAATCGACCCGCTCAGCTTTAATGGTCTCCGGTTTTTGTTTGCAGCGGCCATCGTCTGGATTGTTCTTTTCTATCGAAATCAACTCTTTACAATTCCCAAAAGAGATTGGCTTCCCCTGCTGGGTATGGGCTTGCTGGGCAACCTCATTTATCAAGGGCTCTTTATTATTGGCATCGACTATACCTATGCCGCCAATGCAGCAGTCATGCTTGGAACTATCCCTATCTGGGTCGCTATCATTAGTCACTTCTTCAACCTCGAGCGGATGAACATCTTTAAAACATTGGGTGTTATCGCTGCTTTTTCCGGCATCATATTCATTGTATCCGGAGGTAAAAACCCTTTTTCATTTGGATCAGATACTTTTCTTGGTGATCTCATCATTATTGCCGCAGCAGTCGTTTGGGGCGGATATACCATTTTATCCAAGTCATTTTTAAGCAGATATACCCCCATTCAATTTTCGGCCATTATGGCTACTATCGGGGCCATTGTTCTTTTTCTGATCGGCTTGCCAAACATTATCCAACTGGAATGGACACAAATTTCGGCGGCAGCCTATGGTGGAGTGGTTTACAGCGGCTTACTTTCTATTGGAGTAGCTTACCTGATCTGGAACTATGGCCTACAAACAGTAGGAGCTGTTCATACCGCCACCTATCAAAATCTTGTTCCGGTGCTGGGCCTTGTGTTTGGCGTAGCTCTGCTCAACGAGCAACTAACGCTGTTACAGTACGGCGGATCGGCACTGGTTATTGTCGGGATTGTATTAGCTCGCTGGAAAAGAAAAAAAGAACCCAATATTACTACGGCTGGGGTGAAGGATGAATAACTCTTTCTAAAATCGATAGGACACGTTTGCCTTCATACTTAATCGTTTTCGTACAAAATTTGGATACTCCGCGGAATCATATCCAATATTTCCGCCCAGAAACCAACGCTCTGAAAGCGGGAACTGTGCATCGATTCCTACTGACCACGAATTCAGAGCCTCAATATCGTTCGAAAATTCTATCTGTGTAGGAGCAGAACCGTATCCAGCATTGAAACTCACATACTTTTCAGCCGTCCCAAAATATCGTCGACTGGTAATATTAATCGATTTTGAAGTACCACTCGATGACGGTACCAAATACGATCGACCTGTAAAAAGGTAACTGCCCAAATACTTGGTCAGCGAAATGGTATAGATATCCGTTTTTGAACTTCCAAAATCCAGATATCGCATACCGGCCTCCAACTCAAACGCTGAGGGAAGGGACTTATACAACGAAAGCCCAAACCGATAATCCGGGTAGATAGAAGATTGCGAATATCCCCCACTGACATAAGCATAAAGCCCTTTGGCTATTGACGGATACGAATCTATATTAAATTGAGCTCCATCCGAACCAAAACGACGAGCGTATTCAACACGGCCTGTTACCGAGCCAATGGCGGTCTGTCGACTAAGTCCAAACTGCGTAAAATGCCAGGGATCAAAAATGGTCCGAAATCGATCATAACGATACGAAACAGTAGCCCGATACTTCATTTGTTGCAGCTCCGCACTCTTTAATCCTTCCCGAGCTTTTCTATTACCCGGATCATCTGTAAGAATGGATCGATATATCGTTTCAGACTGGCTATAATTTTCTGCCCCATAAAGGATATCTGCTTTTTTACGTCTAAATTCTGTATCTCCCGGATAATGTGCCAACGCACGATCTATCGTCTTTAGGGCAGTCTCTAACTGTCCCGACCATTGCTGAGCATCTACCAAAGCAAGCAAAGCCTGTCGGTTTTCAGGATCTTTATCCAAGACATAATTAAGCTCTTCTTCGGCCTTCTCATAGTTTTGCTCCCAACTATATAACCGCGCCACAAAAATACGAATACCATGATAATCAGGACTTCGATCTAATGCAGCATAAGCGTATTTTCGCGCCGCCTGATAGTCTCCCTCATCAAATGCCAACGTCCTTGCTTGCTCATAAAGCTGATCCACGGAAAGCTCATCCATTTGAGCTTGTCCTCGAATAGGGATGCATCCTATCAGAATTACTAACAAAAAGAAACAGCATATTTTTTTCATGTCTTTAACATCTGTAGTAAGCAACGGTAAACAAAACATATCAATTATTCTGCAATATACTTTTTTAATTCCTGCAGCCCTTTGTAATCTGGATTAGCCTGTCGCAGATCATCAAATAACTGTTGGGCCTGATCTTTACGCTGCATCGCGTAAAGTATTTTTATCTTGCGTTCTAACAGCTGTTCATCCTTGGGATGATACTCCAATCCCCTGTTTATTACATCCAGTGCTTTTTGGTGATCCCCCTGCCAAAATTCATTATCAAAGTAAGCGTTATAGATATCGGCATAGCTTGGGTCTCGTTGCAAGACTTCCTCAAAATAACCTGCGGCCTCATCATAATTTCCCTGCCATGCATTTACTCTACCTAATAAAATCCTCACATCATGATAATCGGGAGCCTGCAATAAAATTCGTTTAGAAATAACTTCTGCCACCTCATAGTTACCATTAAAGGCAGCTTGGCGGGCTTCTTGAAATTGCTCATCAATTGATAGCCCGGCCGAATCAAGGCGGGTAAATAGCGTATCGTAATCTGATATAAAAGCATAAGGACTACTTTTGGCATCAGAATTGTCCCTGTACAAACGATTTTGCTCTACCACATATTTATTAATCGATTTAAACTCATTCAGCTTTTTCTGCAACTGATTTTTTGCAGAAGAACTATCTTGTGGAATAAGCCTGAGGCCATCACTAAGCTTGAAGAGTTCATCCCCATACAAATAATGATCTTTATACAAGTAATCAGAAATCTGGTTTTTATTTCGCATGAGGGGGGCCGACTGTGTACTTCTGAAATGACGAGCCGTATCCATCATCCCACCCATCCAGTGAACCGACCCAGGCATCTGCATTGCTGTGTTCTGATCAAGCAGTGCCAATAACGACGGCATTACTTCGGCATGGGTATTTACCGACTTAAAATGCGCGGCCTCTTTCAATTTTGGCGAATAGATCATTATAGGCACATGATATCGAGAAATAGCCGATGTTTGAGGTACCGGAATAAGCCAATGGTCGCCCGTTATGACAAATATGGTATTTTCAAATTCGGAGTGTCTCCGATACGACTTCATAAATTCCTCAACTGCCTGATCAGCAAAAAGAAGCGTCGTTAACTCGGCCCGATACCGTTGGAAAGCGTTTCTACGTTCAGCTGACAGATCAAGCTCATTGATCCTTTTGTGAAACTCCTGCTCGTACTTTTGGGAATTCGGCACATTAAATGGCGAATGGCTTTGCAGAGTGTGATAAATTTCCAGCCGGGGAAATGCTTGCGCCGTATCTAACAAGCTTGCAGAGAAATCCAACATCGTCTTGTCATCAACGCCCCAATAGTTCGATGTACGGGCCGCTTCGGGTAACAGCTCTCGCAATTTCTCTTTATTTAACACAAAATCAGTCTGCTGGTAATCAAGGAAAAAATCGAGACCATCAAAATATGTATCATAACCGCTATAAAATGCGGTGTAATATCCTCTCTGATTGAGAATACTGATAATAGATTGGTGGCCGGGGTAGTTGGGGCCAAGCTCCATAAAACCATGATTGCCGAAAGGTAACGATCCCAATAGGGATGGCACCATACCGAACGTACGTCCCGACAGGCTCAACCCATTTTCCCAATACAATGATTGTTGGGACAAGGAATCCAGATAAGGCGCAAAGCCTGTCCACTGTCCCGACGGCCCTACAAATTCTCCTCCCAGGCTTTCCACCAGCAGAAACACCACATTTGGGGATCGATCAAACTCTTCGAAAAATGGGCCGAGTGTATCATCCTCATAATTGGCATCGCGTAATAGTGGGTATTCACCTACATCACCAGCGAATTGCTGCCCTTCTAACCAATCAACAGAAGCAATACTTTTTGTTACAAAAAATACCAGCTTGTTCGTCTGCTTATCATTTTGAGCTGGTGTAGCTTCTTCATCAACAGAAACAAAAAAGGAACCCCCAAAAGCCAACAGCACAATCGCTCCAAAAATTAAAGGGCGATTTTTCTTTTGGGGTGGGAATAGCTCGACCACCAGTAACTTTTTTATAATCCAATAGCATATCACATACACCACCGGATAGAAGAGCCACCCCACCAACGACACTCTTTCTGCGGCAAGAACGGTATTGGTCATTTCACTAACAGAATACGCCCAAAATTCAGCTCCCAAAGGGATCTGCGTTGCACCAAAATAGGTTATCAACAAAAAGTTAATGAGAATGATAAGGGCGGCAAGGTAAGCAATAATATTATACGATATTTTTCCAGCGGTAAAACTGAGGGCAACAAATAGAGCTCCCAAAACCATGGCTAAAAACACGGTCAACTGGAAATCATGAACCAAGGCAGAACTAACATATCCCGCCGATACAAACTCAATCCCGTAATACCATATCCCTACCAAGGCTTCATAGACACGAGAAATTGCTACTGTTGCCCATAATCCTATTAATAATCTAACAAAGGTACTGATATCAACTATTTTGTTATTACTTCCACACATATCCGCTACTGCATTGATTCACATATATTTACATCTACAAAAACCATAAATAAATTAATGTGTTAGATTATTACGACACAAAATATTAGGACTTCAATGTAACATTAAGATTTTCTAACAAAAAACATTACATTGGCAAAAGGGATTACTAAGGTTACTGCCCAAATAAAATAACAACGGCAAAACATAGGCAGTTATGAAGAAAATAAGTTCGTTCCACAAGTTAGCAGGTATCAAAAAGAATTCAGCACATAATGGGTTTAGTGGATCTGAAAAATCATCAGTAACAAAAAACGAAATATTAGTTGTTGATGACGACGATCTCAGCCGAAAATTGATCAACCGGCTCATTGCTAAAGAATTTGACTATGATATCGTGAGCAAAAGCAATGGAATAGAGGCCTTAGAATATGCAGAAAAAAATATACCCAAACTTATCATTCTGGATTTGATGCTACCGGGCATGAATGGATTTGAAATCCTTAAAAAGATCAGAGAAAATTCTTGCTTCGAAAATACCAAAGTAGTTTTGGTCTCTGCCAAATCACGATCAGAAGATATTGAACGCGGCTTTGATCTCACCGCTGATGAATATATTACCAAACCATTTCAACCGAAAGAATTTACGGCCCGTATTCGCAAACTGTTGACACAGGCTGCGTAGCCTATATATTATAGCATGCTTGACTTTGACATTGCTATACATACCCTAATAGGCCTGATCGTTACCCTTTTTGTATTATTTACCTTTTTGCTGGGCTATACCTATTGGACCCGCAAAAAAATGCAGTATTGGGACCAGTATGAACAAAAGTTTCGAGACTATTTCTTTTCACTGCTTTTAGATTATGCCGAGTCTTCTACCCCACAGCTTTCTGCCGATAAAATCATAAAAAAAATCACTCAACGATCTAAGGACTATTCCTTCTTTATCCAACTCCTTAAAGAATTGGATAACTTATTGGATGGCATTGAACGAGAACGACTCAACAATCTAATTGAGCATCCCTTATTCGTTGAATTTTACAAACAAAAGTTGTTTGAGTTCACCACAAACTCAAAAATATATGCTTGTCTTTACTTTCAACATATTGGCAGTCAAAGCAATCACGTACAAGCCAAGCTTGTATCATTAAGTCAATCGTACAATCTCAAATTAGCTTTTGCAGCTACCAAAGCACTACTTTCAGCCGAGGGGTGGCCGAACCGTCGAAAAGCCCTGCTTCGATTTTTCAGAAGAAATGATGTCTCCGATTTAATGATTTCGGAACTGCTTCACAGCTTCGACACCGGTAAGATTGAAGACCGTCCCCAATTACGCAAGGCTTTTGAAGAATTATTACAGACAGATCTTGATCCTCATACTAAAAGTATTATCGTTCGATACATGGGATTCCAACAATTTCATGGATGCAGCGAGTTCTTGCATCAATACCTCAAGCGTATTAACTACAGTACCAAGAACGTATTGCTTGTCCGAGCACTTATTACCGCACTGGGTGAACTCCACCATACCGATTCGGCATCTATCATCCGAGATTATACTAAGCAAGGAAATGATGTATCCATACGACTGGCTGGCGTTAAAACACTTAGTACATTCGGAACATCTGAAAATCTTTCATTTTTATTGGATACTCTTCTGGATGCCCCCTTTTCCATCCGAAAAACTATTATAAACGAATTTATAATGGGAAATGAGCTAAAACTGAGGCTTTTCACTGATTTCATTCACAAAACCTTACAAACAGTAAAAAATATGCGGGCTCAAAAGCAGGTAAATGGGCAAATAAATGCCTATTTAGATTCTATTTTAGAAATAACTTCGGGTGTTAAAATTGCTCTCAATAACCGTCAACAGAATGCCCATGCTTGAAAATTGGACGCTGTTTAATACCATTGAACAATTTATTCTCGCATATTTTTTTACGGTCAACACCGTTTACCTGGCATTGGTAATCGGTGCTCTTCTTTACGTTCGAAAACAGTTTTTACATAGTAGTGTTGTTCAGCCTGATGCTCTTTTTAAGACCGACCTTTTCAAATCAATAAGCATTTTAGTACCGGCCTACAATGAGGCCGACAATATTATTGAGTCGGTAGAATCGCTGTTGAAGCTCGAGTACCCCGCTTATGAAATCATTGTGATCAACGATGGAAGCCCAGATGATACCTTACAGCGACTTATTGACCATTTTAGTCTTGTTGAAACCGATATTTATTATGAAGAGCAAATTGATCATCAACAGATACGTACGATCTACCGCTCAGAGGATATCCCAACCCTTACGGTGGTAGACAAAGAAAATGGAGGCAAAGCCGATGCTCTAAATGCAGGCATCAACATTGCAGAAACCGACCTAATTTGCTCTATTGATGCAGATTCTATTCTTGAACAAAATGTGTTAAAAAAACTTATCCAAACATTTGTAGAGCATAAAAATACGGTAGCTGCCGGAGGAGTAGTTCGGGTTATAAACGGTTGCAAACTCAAAAATCGAGAAATCAAAGAAATTCATACCCCGAAGAACTTTTGGGCTCTACTGCAATCAGTAGAATATATCCGCGCCTTTCTCTTCGGCCGAGTGGGCTGGGATTATTTTAAAAGTCTACTTATTGTATCGGGGGCCTTTGGCATTTTTGACCGTCGCGCCGTTTTAAAAGTGGGGGGATATCTTACTGATACGGTGGGCGAAGATATTGAACTTATTATTCGCCTGCACAGCTACCATCTGCGCAATAAGGAAGACTACCAGATCCGATTTTTACCCGAACCTATTTGCTGGACCGAAGTACCCACGGACTATCAAAGTTTGCGTAACCAACGTAACCGCTGGCATCGCGGTCTGGCTGATTCACTTTTGAAGCATGCATATATGCTTTTCAATCCCACTTATAAACGTATTGGTATGTTTGTGATGCCTTTTTTCCTCATTTTTGAACTATTGGGCCCTATTATAAATATCTTGAGCTATATCTACCTGATTGTTGCCCTTTCTCTGCCCGCTCTTTTCAACCTCAACTTTATTCTCCTGTTCTTTGCCTTGTCCATTATCTATGGCATGATTGTATCCATGATAGCAGTACTGGCCGAAGAAATAACGTTCAAGACGTACAGTAGCTTTAAAGATGTTATTATACTGGGCTTCTACTCGTTTATAGAGAACCTCGGCTATCGCCAAATCCACTCTTGGTGGCAAACAAAAGGGCTTTTCGACTTTTTAAAGGGCAAAAAAGAATGGGGGGAAATGATCCGAAAAGGATTCGAACAATAAGGCTTTTTTATACTGTCAGAGATTAGCCAAAGCAACTGTTACTGTAAACGTTGATCCCTTGCCCTCTTTACTTGCTACAGTTATCTGGCCTTTTAACTCCGACACCAAATTGCGTACATGCTGCAGCCCAATCCCAAAACTGGCTTCGCCCTCTGTACCCACAGAACCGGTCACTTTTTTGCCCGAATTAAACTTTTCCACTTCCTCTGCCGGCATTCCGGTACCGTTATCTTTCACCTTAATCTCTGAATACTGTTGGTCATCTTCTTCGTAGATCTCGTTCGCTACTGTTACCTCCCCACCACTGCCAGTAAACTTGATAGCATTTGCTACCAAATTGCTTAAAATTTGCACTAACAGCCTGGAAGCATATACCGAAATAGGCTGATTGGAATCTTGACCATAATCTATCTTAAAATCTATTTCTTTATTCTTCGCTTGAGGCAGGCTCAGGTTTTCCACTTTTGAAAAAACCTTATTCAACATGATACTGTCAACACCATTTGTTAAAGCCTGGTCATCATGTATCATTACCCCATCAATTTCATCCACCATAGCTTTAGCGCAATCTTTAATTGTCAGCAGGTCTTCGGTGTCCACTTCCACAGTATCATCATCGCTCATTAACAAATCCACAATACCTACAATGCCATTTATGGGACTCCTCAGATCGTGATTAAGGGTCTTAAATCGCTCCTTCAATTTATGAACCTGTTTTTTAACCTCATACGTTGTACGATCTTTTTCCAAATGCTGCACAACCAGATCGGCCAGATATTGCAGTTGCCTTTTCTGGCGGTCGCTAATTTCTTTTGTTTTCTGATCGAGCACGCAAATAGAACCAATACTTCTATCTTCTTCCGTGGTTAGCTGTACCCCACAGTAATAACGAAAATAAGGCTCATCCGTAACATAATCCCGATTCTGATAACGACTATTCTCTTGGAGATCAGAAACCTCATAAGGTTCATTCTGCTGAATAGTATCAAAACAAACACTTTGCTCCCGGGGAATAACTTTCAGCTTCTCCTCCGTTCGTGAGATCGTCCACTGGTTAAAAGCATCGATAATATTGATCTCGCAAACAGGAGAATCTGTAATTTCTTTGGCAAGATTTACGAAAGGTTTTAATTCATGATGATACTCACCATAATCTAAAGCAAAAGATGACAAATGCTGTAATCGACCAATTTCCTGATCCATACCTCAAAAGATTTGTTAACCTATTCACTGAAACCTACCCTGTATACTTCGCCCTAACCTACAGATCAAACAACAAAATTCTAAACGCGTGAACCGCCACTAAGCAAGTAGAGAATGGCCATACGTACGGCAACCCCGTTTGTCACCTGACTCAAAATAATAGATCGGTCACTGTCAGCCACTTCACTCTCCATTTCTACGCCACGATTTACCGGCCCGGGGTGCATAATGGTAAAGTTGGAATATTTTTCGAGATGCTTCATCGTAATCCCAAAAAGCTGGTGGTATTCACGAATACTGGGAAAAAGTTCAGTGCCATCTTCTTGGCGTTCCAACTGAATGCGTAGCGCCATCGCGATATCACACCAATCCAACACTTCTTCAAGATGGTACGATACATTTACCCCAAGTTCATCAACATAAGCTGGCATCATTGTTTTGGGACCACAAACGGTAACGTTGGCCCCCAGCTTCAATAAACCGATAATATTGGAGCGCACTACGCGGCTATGCGCAATATCCCCAATAATAGCGATGTTCTTACCGCTTAAATCAGGATATACCTGCTGCATGGTAAACATATCGAGCAGCGCTTGGGTAGGATGTTCATGTGCACCGTCGCCGGCATTGATGATGGCTGCATCCACGCATCGCGTTAAAAAGTGCGGCACACCTGGACTCGAGTGACGGGTGACTACCATATCAATTTTCATAGAACTGATATTGCGAATGGTATCTTTTAGGGATTCTCCTTTCTTAACACTGGATGACCCCTTGGAAAAGTTTACAACATCAGCACCCATTCTTTTTTGTGCCAACTCAAACGAGAGTCGAGTGCGCGTACTATCCTCATAAAATAAGTTCACAATCGTTTTATCGCGAAGCGTAGGTACTTTGGGGACAGGACGATCTAAAATTTCGCGAAAATATTTGGCCTGTTCTAAGACATATAAAATATCCTCCCTGGAATAATCGGCCAATCCCAACAAATGCTTGTGAGAAAAATCGTGGTCGCTATTCTTCAGCTCGATATCTTCAGTCATTTATTTAGCCTCCTCATCGGCATTTTCTACGACATAAACAGCATCTTCATCATCCAGCGCCTTCACTTTTACGCGCACTTCTTCCTGCACATGCGTAGGCAACTTTGTACCAATATAATCGGCACAGATCGGCAGCTCACGATGACCGCGGTCAACCATACAACAAAATTTGATTGTCCGGGGACGCCCGTAATCCATCAATGCATCCATTGCAGATCGAACAGTACGGCCGGTATAGAGCACATCGTCTACCAACACTACATCACGATCGTATAAATCGAAAGGGATTTCGGTCACTTTTACCTGCGGCATTTTCAGTCTTGTTCGAAAATCATCGCGATAAAAAGTAACATCCAACACCCCAAAATCGATATCATAACTAAACTTTTCATTGATATGCTGCACAATGCGTTTCCCCATATACACGCCACGGGTTTGCATTCCAATGATCGCTAATTGTTGAGGATTATCATGTGGCTCCAAAAACTGATGAGCGAATCGCAAGTACGTGCGATTCAAATCGTCGGCCGACATTATTTTCACTTTATCCAAACGAAGCCTCGTCTTAGGTGTGTTTTAGCTGCATGAATTTATGGAATGCCTCCAAGTAACTCAATTCTAAAATTTGTTCTTCTTGGTTTGTATTTTAGGATGCATTACTTCACTGCCAATTTTTATATACGCCCCCTATGAATAAAGCTTTTTTTCTCGATCGCGACGGCACCATTAATGTGGATTACAATTATGTACACACCCCCGAAGAATGGACGTGGTGCGAGGGCGCTATCGATGCGTTACGCTGGATGAAAGAGCAAAATTTTAAAATTATTGTAGTAACCAACCAATCCGGCATTGCCCGCGGTCGATACACCGAACAACATGTCCAAAAGCTCCACCGGTGGGTTGGTGATAAGCTTGTTGAAAAAAACTTACATATTGATGATTGGTACTATGCTCCCCATCACCCTGAGCATGATCCCGATCAACAATATGCTCCGGAAGATCGCAAGCCTGGCACGGGCATGTTCGAGAAAGCAGCAACCAAATACGATATCGATTTTAGCAACTCATTTATGGCTGGCGATAAAATTTCAGATTTAAAACCAGCGATAAAACTTGGAATAACCCCGTTCTTTATTCGGTCGCGTCACGAACCCAAGCAAGACAAAAGCTGGCTCGAACAACACAATATTCCTATCTACGATAATATTGGACAAGTTATAAAATCCATTTAATCGACCATCCATATCCTGTATGTACTAATCACGAAAGTCTAACATCAATAGTGACTTACAGAAAATTATTTAGTAATATAAATTCGATGCTTACTAAATAATGAGGAAGCTATGAAATACTTCCTGGTATTTTTGGGGTTACTCGTTCTGCCACTATCCAATATCGGAGTTGCCCAACTTATATCGCCAGACACCTCGGGCTTTATCCATCCTTATTGGTCACCCACAGGAAATGAAATTGCTTTTGCAGCATCAATCAATGGAAATTACGACATTTATGTGTTCGATCTGCAAACGCGAGACGTACATAATATAAGCCGTCATCCGGCCAACGACTACTACCCATCTTGGGCACCAAACGGCAAACATGTAGCCTATTTTTCTGAACGGGAACGTGAACACTATTATGACTTCACTTATCAGGGCAAAGACCAGCATGAAAAAGAATTTCCGATTAACTCTGCCCGCGATGTAGATATGCCCTCCTGGTCGCCTGATAGTCGCAATTTAGTCTACCATTCCAGTGAGGATGGAGATATGGAAATCTATCTTCGCGACTATAAAGGTGAGAATATTCGAAAGCTTACCGATAATGACTCAACCGATGTATATCCTTTTTTCTCTCCCGATGGCAGATACATTTTATTTCTTTCTAATCGGGATGGGAACTTCGAAATCTATTCCATGCGTCCCGATGGACGCTCCCAAACGCGTTTGACCTATTCCCCGCATTCTTACGAAGTGGACCCTATTTGGTCACCGGATGGCTCAAAAATCGCTTTCGCCTCTGATCGTAATGAAAGTTTCGATATCTATATCATGGATGCGGATGGTTCCAACGTTAAACAACTAACCACTGATCCCCACTTTGACTTGGGGCCACAGTGGTCTCCCGATGGAACTCAGCTCGTATTTTCATCCAACCGGTTTGGCAGTTTCGATATTTTTACCATTAAAGCTGACGGCAGCAACCTCGAACGACTCACTGGTCACCCAGGCAAAGATCATTATGCCTCGTGGTCTCCCAATGGCAAGGAAATTATTTTCAGTTCCGACCGAAGCGGGACATTCGAAATCTATATTATTGATGTCGGGTCAATGGGTCTTCGAAAAGTCCGAATTACTTATTAACCAAAACAAACTGGCTTTAAACCACCCCATGTTAGATGTAGGAAAATAAGTTAACCCTTACCTTTATCTTTCTCCCTTCTGGTTAGTTTCAAGTTGATAAACTGCATTAGGCGCTGTTAGAAAAAGGGTACTAAAATCAGATCCGCCCCACGCTAAATTGGTAATACGTTCTGGCATCTCGACCTGCTGTAACACCTCTCCTTCTGGCGAAAAAATCCACAAACCGCCCGGACCTGTTGAATAAAGATTTCCTTCGCTATCAACTTTCATCCCATCAGCTGCGCCTTCGGCGTTGGATTTCATTTCGGCAAATATTTTTCCGTTTGCAAGCGTCCCATCCTCTTTAACATCGAACACACGGATGTGATTATGACGGGTATCATTCACATACAACCGTTCCTCATCGGGAGAAAATACTATGCCATTGGGCAGGTCAAAATCTTCAACAAGAAGCGTCAAACCATTCTCTTCCGAGTAGCGATATATGCCATTCATACCCAGCTTTTTATCTTCATCTGAAACACCAAAATCGGGATCAGTAAAATAAATTGCCCCATCGGACTTTACTACAAGATCATTGGGACTGTTTAAGCGTTTTCCTTCATATGAATCCACAACGGTTACAAGTTCTCCACCTTCAGCCAAATGGCCGATGGCTCCATCGTGTTGTGCCAATAATAAATGTCCATTCTCAGCAAAGGTAAGTCCGTTGGAATGCCCACTGGGATTCAAAAACTCTTCTGCCTGTCCTCCCGGAGCCCACTTATACACGGTATTTGCAGGAATATCGCTAAACAACAGATATCCCGAATCGTGCCAAACAGGCCCCTCTGTAAATTGGTAGCCATCCGTAATCTTTTGAGGCCTCGTATCCTCATCCACAATAGATTGTCCCTGAATCGTTCCAGCGATTAGAAAGATAAATCCCAAAACACCTACTGCAATGTTGTTTAGATGATTCATATCAGTCACCTTATTTAATATTAATCATAATTTTCTGATAGCAATAATATGCACGTTTAAATACTTGCCATGAACAACTATTAAAAAACAAAACCGACAAAAACAATTCCCCTTTAAACAAGTAGAATTATATCGATACAGCAGTATAAATATTTACTGGCAAAGCCCTAAAATTCTTGTGATTCATTTGTTATATTAAGCGCTCAATTTTGATACGGTATCCTGGGATGTCAACATCATCCCTTACGACGAGTTAAACTGAGGTAATTACTAACTATACGATTGTTGTTATGAAAATTCATGAGTATCAAGCGAAAGAACTTTTAAAAGAATACAATGTTGCTGTTCCAGCCGGTGCGGCGATGACTTCGGTCGAAGAAGCGGTTGAAGCAGCTAAGAAAATGAAAGAAAACGGCGCTACCCTTTTTGTGGTAAAAGCTCAAATTCATGCTGGTGGGCGCGGTAAGGGTGAAACCAAAGAAAGTGGCGTAAGCGGTGTTATTCTCTGTGATACTATTGATGAAGTGCGCGATGCAGCCGAATCACTGCTTGGCGATGTATTGGTGACCAAGCAAACCGGCGAAGAAGGACAGAAAGTTGATCGCATTTATGTAACCGATGGTGTCGAAATTGAACAGGAGTTTTATCTCGGTATTCTGCTCGACCGTGCAAAGAGCAAAAACGTAATTATGGTTTCTACCGAAGGCGGTATGGATATTGAAACCGTCGCCGAAGAAACGCCCGACAAGATTGTCAAGGAATGGGTTGAACCTGGCATGGATCTGCAGCATAACCAAGCACGTCACCTGGCGTTTGCATTGGGATTAGAAGGTGATGCCTTTAAGAAAGCAGTGAAATTTATCATGGCGTTATACAACTGCTACCTGGAGACCGATGCCAACATGGTTGAGATCAATCCTTTGGTTCTTACTCCCGGCGGTGATGTGATGGCGCTGGATGCCAAGATGACTTTTGATGACAATGCGTTATTCCGTCATCCGGAAATTGAAGAATTGCGCGATAAGTCGGAAGAGAATCCCGTTGAGCTGGAAGCTTCGGAGTACGGACTCAGCTACATCAAGCTGGATGGAAACGTAGGCTGCATGGTAAACGGCGCCGGCCTGGCCATGGCAACAATGGATATCATTAAGCTTTCGGGCGGTGAACCTGCCAACTTCTTGGACGTAGGCGGTAGCGCCAATGTTGAAACTGTGAAAAACGGCTTCCGCATTATCTTGGAAGATCAAAATGTGAAAGCGATCCTCATTAACATTTTTGGTGGCATTGTCCGCTGTGATCGCGTTGCCAACGGGGTCATCGAAGCAGTTAACGATCCCGAAATTGCTAAGAAAGTTGAAAATGTACCCATTATTGTGCGCCTGCAGGGTACCAATGCAGAGGAAGCAAAAGAGATCATTGACAATTCAGACTTAAATGTGATCTCCGCCGTACTCCTTAAAGAAGCAGCCGAAGAAGTTTCAAAAGTATTGGCACCTGCTTCATAAACAGGTTAATGACTTAGACTCTAACCCTGTCAGAATTAGATATTCTGACAGGGTTTCTTATTTAAAGGAACAGTCTATACTGTTTATCAGTTTTGTGTGTAGTTTATTTCATCCAATTCAGCTGACTTTCATGAAAAAGATACTTCAAATCGCCAATATTGCAGCACTTACTATTACCATCACTTTAAATTACGTAGCAGGTGCAGGTTTAATTAATGGGCAGACGATCGGTGATGTCTCAGCACGATATAATAACCTGTTTACTCCAGCAGGTTATGCTTTTTCGATATGGGGATTAATTTACCTGATGCTTGCAGGGTTTGTCATTTATCAGGTCCGCGGACTATTCAAAAAGGTGAATAACGATAACTTTATCCTTCAAATAGGTTGGTGGTTCGTTATAAGCTGTGTTGCCAACAGCCTGTGGCTTATTGCCTGGGTCTATGATATGATTGGCTTTTCAGTCCTACTTATTGTCTTGCTATTATTTTCACTGGTGAAGATTATCATCAATACCAACATGGAACGCTGGGATGCACCCTTTCCAAAAATTGTTCTACTATGGTGGCCCTTCTGTTTGTACTCCGGATGGATTACTGTAGCCATCATCGCCAATATCTCAACTTACCTTACAAAGATAGGCTGGAATGGTTTCGGTATTAGCGATGTAAGCTGGGCTATCACTATGATTATTATTGCAGGGTTCATTAATTTATTTATGATCGTAACCCGTAATATGCGCGAATTTGCACTGGTCGGTATCTGGGCTCTCGTTGCCGTAGCAGTAGCCAACTGGCAAACTCATCAATCAATAGTCATAACCGCACTTGTTGTATCAGTTGTTTTATTTATCGCTATTTCCATCCATGGCTATCAAAACCGCGCAACAGCTCCGCATGTAAAGTTCAAACAGATGCGTAAATAAATATGTATAATCCTCCCTCTCAGAAATCATACAACTCGCAGGGCACACCTTATCACTCCCATTTTTTAGTTATCCCTACTCATTGGGAAAGGAATAATTAGCAATATCATTAAGATTATCCATCTCAGTAGTAATTGGACGCAAATAATACCGATAGCGATAGTGTTCGCTTGTCGGCAATCGATACTGTGGCAATGCCCTTGCTAGTGACGTCCAGGTATTCGTCCCTCCAATTCCCTGCTGTTTATAATCCAGGTTTATGGTGTAAAAATCGCGCCGAGGCAGTTCATTGATGTGTTTTGCCTGCTCTAAATCCCACAACGTATAGGGCCATGCGCTCACACTCAATGTCTTTTCAGCAACTGCCATTATACCATTGCCCTGATCATCCGTAAACGCCACCCAACGCACGTCGCTGCGGTTTCCATTTTCCTGCGGATACGGGTAGTCAGTCCAAAGTGAATCAATTAAACCAGAATATCGACCAACGGCGATCCCCTTCTTACGATCCGAATAATTTTCTTCGGGGCCGCGACCGTACCACGTCATCCTTGTATATTCTTGTGGGATTTGCATTTGCATCCCTACCTTGGGAAGAGCCGGAGGAAGTTCTTTGCCAATAGGCTCTAATTGCTGATCAACCTGCACTGCGCCATTACCCAAAACAGTGTACTCAGTCTGGTAGGTTGATGCTCCAACTGGTAAAGTACCCTTAACCAAAATGCGCACCCGGTTGTTATTGACCTCTTTCACTTCAACGCTATTTACTGTTCGGTTTTTCGCCGCCTTCTTCCACGGGTCTAAATCGTTTTGCCACCCAGCGCGATCGTTATCTGTAGTGGCCCGCCAAAAATTAGGTTCGAGCGAACCGTCGATAAGATTATTGTCACCATACTTAAACTGCTCAAGAGCTCCACTTTTACGAGAAAACATCAAGTCAAAATCAGTACCGGAAACTGTAATCTTATTACCAGACTCCTCTACCTGTAACGGGGATACTTCCTCTACTGAAAACTCTGGAGCCGAACCTACTGCATAGGGCAACTTCATCTGTTCCCATGCTACCTTGAATCCCGCATCTGCCCAACGTGTCTCTTCTTTCAGGTGGAAACTCACATTTAACCAGTATTCTCTACCCGCCTGCAAATTAGGTGAAGAGGTCGGCAATGTTACTTCCTTTGATTCCCCGGGTCCAACATCCAGCTCGTCGACCCATCCCGACTGAACAGTTTGCCCATCTTGGTTCACCGACCAACGCAAACGGTAGTCATCAAGTGTTCGATGTGAATAATTATTCGTCACACGTACAACGCCTTTTTCAATATCAACTGGAGATACCGCAATAAATTGGTACGAATATTTCACTTTTTGAAGGGCTGGCTGCGGCTCCCGGTCGGGAAAAACAACCCCATTAACGTTAAAATTCCCGGCATTGGGATCATCACCGTAATCGCCGCCATATGCCCAATATCCCTCACCATTTTGGGTATCCTTCCACAATCCCTGGTCCACCCAATCCCAGATAAAAGCACCTATGAAATTACGGTTATTCTCCATTAGTGACATATACTCATCCAGGTTTCCCGTAGAATTACCCATTGAGTGCACAAACTCACACAACACAATCGGTTTGGTGATATCCGGATCATTCAACGCATCCTGCAGGTAATCCACAGATGGATACATGTAGCTCATCATATCGGCCACACTGTTCATATGCTGATAGTGAATAGGGCGCGTGGGGTCAGCTGTGCGTACGTCCGAAGCCATCTGCCTAAAATTGGCCCCATTGCCCGCCTCATTACCCAGCGACCATATTACCACCGAGGGATGATTTTTCCGTGCCTCAACCATGCTTCGGGCCCGGTCCATCACCGCATTGGTCCATTGCGGATCACTGCCCGGTAACAGGTTTTTGCGAAAGGAAATACCGTGCGTTTCGATATTAGCCTCATCCACCACATATAGTCCATATTCGTCAAAAAGATCATAATATTTAGCATCATGGGGATAGTGTGCCATCCGCACAGCATTCAAATTATGCCGCTTCATCAGTTTTACATCTTTCACCATGGTCTCATAATCCACTGTTCGACCGGTCTGTGGATCGTGGTCGTGCAGGTTCGCTCCCTTCAGTTTCACCTCCTTTCCGTTGACCATAAACATTTTGTCCCGGATTTCAACTTCCCGAAATCCCGTATTTTCGCGTGTAACTTCCAGCACTTTTCCATCAGAACCTTTCAGTACTAACACCACGGTATATAAATTCGGAGTTTCGGCTGTCCATTTTTGGGGATGATCGATCTCTGTCCGTAGTTTAGCCTGACTGTGCATTCCCGAGGGCATATCATGCTGCGTTTTTGCCGTAACTGCTGGTCCTTTTCCCACGCGATTACCCTGCGGATCAAAAAGATGTGCTTCTACCACAGGCGCAGAAATAGCCTCATCCGTACTGTTCCGCACCTCGGCTGTAACCTCCAATTCCCCATCTTGATATTGGTCATCCAATCCACCCCGGATCTCAAAATCCTGGAAATGCACATCGGGTTGGGAATGCAGGTACACGCTTCGATAAATTCCGCTCAGCCGCCACATATCCTGATCCTCGAGCCAAGAACCATCCGACCAACGATACACCTCCACCGAAAGCGTATTTTCACCATCTTTCAGATAGGGCGTAATATTAAATTCCGCCGGCGTCATGGATCCCTCGCTGTACCCCACTTTCTGGCCGTTCACCCACAGGTAAAATGCACTTTTAACACCACCAAAATGGATAAATGTCTGCCGGTCTTGCCAACCATCAGCCACGGTAAATGTCCGCCGGTACGAACCAACCGGATTATTATCACGAGGCACGCGCGGAGGAAACAAGCCACCCATTATCGACTCAAACGGGTATTGTGAATTCAAATAAATGGGTTGGCCATAGCCCTGCGTTTGCCACGAGGCAGGAACGGTGATTTCATCCCAGCTTCCGGCATCAAAACTATCTTCATAAAATTCTGCCGGACGATTTGTTGGGTTTGGCGACCACTTGAACTTCCACGGCCCATCAAGCGATTTGTGGAAATAAGAACCCATTTTATGATCGGTGTCATTAAGTGCCGATTGTACATCAGGATACGAGGCAAAAATGGTACGTGCAGGCTCCTTGTTGCTCCCAATGGTTTGGGGATTTTCCCAGTCGGGGAGCTCGGAAAGGGCAACCTGTGCTTGCACCTGCTGCCATCCCATCCCAAAAGAGAGAAACAGAAAGCTTAGAAAAGATAAGACTAATGATCGGGGATATTTACTCATAATGCTAATATTCTGTTGGCTTTGATCACTATGGTAACGCTAACATTTTATTTTGTAAAATCGAAATCCGTTACCAATTTTTTGATAGAGATAATGCTACTTCGACTACTTTTCTTGTGTAGCCCCAAGGTATATAGCACCCAATACAATAGTTGCCCCAGCATATTCTAAAGCTGTTGTAGGTCGGTCAAAGAATAATATATCCCACATAAAAGCCAGCGCCGGCTGTAGTAGCAAAGCTAATCCTGCTACTGAAGCATTCACCTGGGGCAGACCTTTTGAGATAAAAACCCATCCCAAAACTTGCCCAACAATCCCCAGCCCAACCAAGGCCCACAACGTTTGTGTATCTGGTATTCCAAAGTGTGCTCCCGGCTCAACTAAGACCGTTATTCCTAATATCGCTGCCGACATTAAACTTATCCACATCATATTGGTAATAAGGGAGTAGCGAAGTTTATATCCGGAAGATTGCGACTTTCGAAGGGTTAAAATATAAAACGCATACGAAAGTGCTGTAAGCAATCCATACAACACCCCCATTTCTACGTAACCACTTTCTTGTCCCCAATCGGTCTGCACAATCATAAATAATCCCACCACTGCAAAAGGAATCGCAACCAATAGTCGCCAACCAAGTTTTTCTTTTAAAAACAGTACCGCCAAAAGAGCTACAAAGAAGACCTGCATATTTCCCAGTATAGTGGCCAATCCCGGTCCTACAAAATTGATACTACGGTGCCAGAAGAAAAGGTCTAAACTGAATAACAGAGCACAGACAAGTGGAATACCGATACTCTTTATCCCAAACCATAAACGATCTCTTTTGGCAACGGTAATTCCCAATAAAATAAGTCCGCCAAAAAACATGCGGTAAAAAGCCGAAACGGTGGGACCTACATTCGTCAATTCTACTAATACAGACGTAAAGCTTACCATTGCCGCTCCAAAAATGATATAACCGATAGCGCGTAATGAAGTCTGAGAATCGGTCATATCAAATAGGAAATACTTTTTGACTTGATCATGAACACAAACCCTTTATGCCGCACTGCCCGACTCCTTTTCTAACTGCTGCTTACACTGCTTGTAGTATTCTTCGTACAAGGTGATAATTTTACTCATCTCAAACGTCTCAGCCTGCTTACGCGCATTTTCAGAAAGCTCTTTGTGCAACTTTTCATCTGATAGAATCTTAACTGAATAATCCCCCATGCATTCAATATCATCCAAATCGCATAAATACCCGGTTTTGCCATGAATATTAACTTCCGGAAGTCCCCCGATATTTGAACTCACCACGGGCACGCTGCAACTCATTGCTTCCAACGCGGCCAACCCAAAAGTTTCCGATCCCGATGGAATTAAAAACAGATCTGCAATAGATAAAATATCCTCCACTTGATCCTGCTTACCCAAAAAGCGAACCTGGTCGCATATCCCCAGCTCGCGGCATCGCTGCTCGGCACGCTGACGGTCGGGACCATCCCCCACTAACAGCAATTTAGCTTCAATACCATGCTCCAGGATATGTGCAAACACGCTTACTACTTCCGGCACGCGTTTCACTTCCCGAAAGTTTGATACGTGCACCACTACTTTTTCATCATTGGGACAAATTGCTTTTTTAAAATGATTCTGATTGGATTTCTGGAAACGATCCAAATCAATAAAGTTCGGTATGACCTTAATATCTTTTTTGATATCAAAACGCTCGTAGGTTTCATTCCTTAAATATTCAGATACCGCCGTAACACCATCACTTTGATTGATCGAAAAATCTACTACACTTTTATAACTGGGATCACTACCCACAATAGTGATATCCGTCCCGTGTAAAGTAGTAATCAACGGGACATGCGCCGCCTTTTCACCCAGGATCTGCTTAGCCAAATAAGCACTGGTGGCGTGCGGAATAGCATAATGCACATGCAATACATCAATTTTTTCGTATTCTATGAGGTTTGCCATCTGATTTGCCAACGCCAGATCATAAGGGGGATATTCAAACAGCGGATACGTATTCATATTCACTTCGTGATACGAAATATTGGTCCTAAATGTATCCAGCCGAGCCGGACGCGCGTAACTTAAAATATGCACATTGTGATCACGATGAGCCAACCCTTTTGCCAGTTCAGTAGCAACTACACCGCTTCCTCCAAAGGTGGGATAACAAACAATTCCTATATTCATTCGAAGCTATTTAAAAAATTATCGGAAAATTTCAGGCTATCACTTTTTGATAACCTAAAGGTGCAACAAAATAACAGTGTATCCCATTTCCTCCAATCCCATATTAGGTGCAAAGTGAGTTATCTATTATATTACAGGCTTTGAAAAATTTGGGTATCACCTGTACCCAAAAGCACATATTGTTTTTAAACAAAACAGATATTTACCTATGGCTGGTCATTCCAAATGGTCAAATATAAAACATAAAAAAGCGAAAGAAGACAAAAAGCGGAATAAGCTTTTTAATAAGCACCTGCGTGAAATTTCCGTTGCTGCACGCGAAGGCGGTGGCGATCCGGAAATGAATCCGAGGCTTGACACGGCTATCAACAATGCCAAAAGTGATAACGTGCCTAAGGATAATATTGAGCGCGCTATCAAAAAGGGTACTGGAGAACTTGACGAAGGCGACGGCAAATATGAAGATGCGACTTATGAAGGATATGGCCCCGGTGGCATTGCCTACTTTATTGAGGTAACCACCAATAACTATAACCGCACGGTGGGCGAAATTCGTCATATCTTTTCATCGCATGGCGGTAATCTGGGTACCGATGGGTCAGTGGATTATCTTTTTGAACAAAAAGGCATGATTCGCATAAAAAAAGAAGACCAAGAACATGATATTGATGAGGAGGAATTCATGCTCGAAGCTATTGATGCCGGTGCTGAAGATATTGATACCGATGGTGAGGTACTTAATGTAACAACTGGCCGCGAATCGATGTATGAGGTCCGTGACAATCTTGAAGAGCTTGACTACGAGATTGATTCAGCCGAACTTATTCGCATCCCCATGACTGAGGTAAAAGTAGAAGCCGATGTAGCTGAATCAAACTTTAAGCTAATGGAAAAGTTTGAGGATAATGATGACGTTTCCAATGTGTTTACCAATATGGAAATGGACGAGGAGACGTTGGCCATTGCTGAACAAATGGATTAACATCTCATAATTTTCAAGCCACTTTTTCGTTACGTTTTCTAAACAATTAATTGATTATCCCATGAGATATGTATTGGCTTTACTTCTGAGTATGTTCTTGCTGGCGCCTTCCATTGAAGATGCTCGCAAAGCAAATGAAGCTTATAATGAAGGCAATTATGAAGAAGCAATTACGCTTTACAAAAAGGCTATCGACGCTGATCCCGAAAATGAAAAACTTTACTTCAATCTGGCTTCTGCCCTTGCACAAAGTGGCCAGACTGAAGAGGCCATCCGTACTTTTGAACAGTATAAGTCGATGGCAGATAATGCTGATGATCGGGCAAAGGCCAACTATAACATTGGCAAAGTTTTATCTGATGCGAAAAAATGGGATAAGGCAGTAGATTACTTTAAAAAATCGCTGCGCTATACTGCTGGTGATGCAGATGCTAAACACAACTTTGAGCTGGCCAAAAAGAAAAAACAGGATCAGCAAAACCAACAACAACAGAACCAACAAAATAACCAGCAAAATAAAAATCAGGAGCAGAATAAGCAGCAACAGAACGAACAAAATAAGCAGAACCAGCAAGATCAAAATCAACAACAAAATCAGGATCGAAATCAACAAAATGAGCAGCAGCAAAATCAGCAACAACAGCCTCAAAAAATGAGTAAAGCTGAAGCTGAAAAAATCCTGAAAGCCCTTGAACAAAAAGAGAAAGAGCTACTCAAACAGTTCAAAAAACAAGAAACCGAGTCTGGAAACAGTTCTAATGAAAAGGATTGGTAACGCACTTTTTACGGCCGGCTTATTTCTTGTACTTACCTTAACAGGGAGCAGTGTTGGCTGGGCCCAATCAGATATTTCTGTTGAAGCAAGTGTATCCGAATCAACGGTTTATACCGGTGAACGGGTAAGCCTTTCTATTGAGATCAGCGGAAGCTTTAATAACGTTTCCCGACCGGAACTGCCCGACTTTGACAACTTTCGGTTGCTCAGTAATAGCCCTTCCACATCGCGTAGCTATCGTTATATAAATGGGCAGAGCAGTGTTACATACACCTATAGCTACTATCTGATCGCCCAAAAAAAAGGAGAATTTAAAATTCCTCCGGCCAACATAACCATTGACGGGGAAGCGTATACAACCAATGCAATACCCGTTCGCGTTGTCGATCGCGACGAATCGGCTAATTCTTCTGCCTCTGAACAACCTGATATTTTTCTCCAGCTGGAAGTATCTGACAAAAAACCTGTGGCGGGCCAGCAAATTATTACCGATGTCATCTTATTTTTCCGAGACGGATTAGAAGTAAATTCTTACCAACCGGTTCCGGGCTGGAAAGCGGAGGGATTCTGGAAAGAAGAGTTGGAAAATTCGGGTCGTCCCCGAGCAGAATCTACCATTATAGACGGTGTTCGATATCGAAAGGCGCGACTGCTACAATTCTCACTCTTTCCTACTAAATCTGGTAAACTCGAAATTAGTCCCTATAAAATTGTAGTTGCCGTACGATCTGCCCGTTCAAATAATGATCCATTTAGCAGCTTTTTCAGCGGTTTTGGCAATAACCAGCGCGAAGTAGAATTGACCAGCGATCCCATTACACTTGATGTTCAGCCACTATCAGAAACCGATAACGCCTATTACTTAGGAGCTGTTGGCGATTTTGATATTTCCCGAAGCATCAGCACGAATAACGCCATTGTGGGAGAATCGATTGAAATTGAAACCCACATTAGAGGTACCGGTAATATTCCGCTTATCTCAAAACCGAACTATGAACTTCCCGACGGTCTCGAAATTTATGAGCCACAGGAAAGTAGCCGGATCAATCGTCGTAATGGTGCTATCAGCGGCAGCAAAACATTTACTGATGTTATTATCGCACGATCACCGGGCAATTATACGATTCCGGAACGAACCGTATCATATTATGACCCGTCGCGTGATGAATATCAAACTACTACGCTGGCAGCCCTTACTTTTACTATAGAGGAAAATCCCGATGCCGTTGCAACAGCCACAAATTCTGGACAATTTCCCGTATCCCCCATTACAGGCTTGGCAAGCTGGGTTAGCGTTACACCAGCACCCGTCGATCTTCTTGCCATTTGGTGGTTCTGGGTGGGATGGATTATTCCCCTGCTTCTTTTGGGAGTTGCGTACTGGCGCAAATCGTATATCGAGAAAATGGAAACTGATACCGCTTTTGCCCGATCAGTTAAAGCAGCAGACAAAGCCCAAAATCGACTCGATAAAGCGGTTGCGGTCTCACAACAGGGCAACATCAAACAAGCATACAACCTGCTGCAAAAAGCAATTACTGGCTTCATCAGTGATCGATTAAACATGCCCGAAGCGGGCCTTTCAAATCAAGCCTATATAGAGGCTTTAAAAGATGAAGAAGTTGAGGAAAACCTCGTTAAAAATGTACGTATGCTTCTGGATAAATGTGCTTCAATCAGCTATGCTCCAAATACCACGCACGCGTACCTGAAATCACATGTAGGATTAGCCGAAAGCACGCTCGAAAAACTCCAAAAAGTATTATAAACGTGACAGCTCGACTCACAAGTACCATTTTTTGTATTCTTTTGTGGATGACCTTTTCATCTGCCGGCCTTGCGCAACCAAATGCCCAGGCTGTATTTGATGATGCTAATGAACAACTCCAAGCAGGCAATTACGGGCAAGCTCTTAGCCTATATCACGACTTGGAATTGCGTAATAATGTATCCGGAGCCCTCTTTTTAAATATGGGTATCACGTACCAGCGGATTGATTCGCTTGGCAAAGCTAAGTTTTACTTTTTAAAAGCTACAGAATTTGAAGAAACAGAACAGCGTGCCCAGCAGGCATTGGAATTTGTTAACTCACAATTCAGTCGGCAATCTGCAGTATTGCCTAAACTACCCTGGGATGTTGCCACTACTTGGCTACAAAAAAATATTGGAGCTAAGCTACTGCTTTTCATAGGTATTCTCCTTTTCAATTTGGGCATTTTTACTTTTATAACACACTGGTTTGGGCAGTTCTATCCCAAAATATTACGCATCTCGAGCTATTCTATCGTTGGATTTGCTATCCTTATTATTACTGCAAGCTTTTATACCCAATATATTAACGAGCGATACAGTACCGCAGTGATGATTACCGACCAAATTTCGGTCGTAGAAAATCCAACAGAGCAAGCACCAGTCGTAAGC